>NZ_CAKMJU010000061.1:0-18685 GCF_927416815.1 uncultured Acetobacterium sp.
TATTGGCTAACTATCCGATAAGTATAAATCGTTTCGCTAAGTCTTCCAATTTACCTACGCTTAAACTCATTGGTTACCCAATAAGCTCCAATGCTAACTACGGGTGGTTTGGTCTACCTTACCCGATGGGATTCGTACCCACTATCTGATACGACCTGGCTCGGCCGCACTGACAGGCACCTTCACCAATCGGATATTGCCGGCCATTGCTAAAAAAAAAACACAGAACTTCATATGTTCTGCGCTTTTTGTGATACTCATATCCCTAATTAATCGCCTTGATCATTAATCGCGTCAATGTCAGTGCCCTTTGGACAATCGGTTAGAGGCTTTCTTTTATTAAATGCCAACGCCAATTTCGCTCAAGATGACTTGATTCTGCTGCCGGGACTTGTTCACATCAATAATCCGCTGATTCTTCGAGCCTCTGAATTTCAGCATCAGGCTCTTGTTTTCGACTTCAAACTTTCCATCGACCAGCAGATCGGTATTTTCCAGCAAACCGAGCCGCCTGGCATCTTTTTTCTCGAGCAGGCTTTCATAGGTGTAGCCGGTGTAGGTCATCACATGATAACCCAGCTCTTTTGATCGCCTGGCCAGTTCACAAAAGCCCTCTGCCTGCTCAAAGGGTTCTCCACCGCTTAGGGTAATGCCGTCAAGCAGCGGGTTCTTTTTCATTTCGTCGATAATGGCCTCGACATCGACCAGGTTACCGCTCTTAAAGTCATGGGTGGCCGGGTTATGGCAGCCGTCGCAATGATGGTGGCAGCCCTGGGCAAAAACGACAAAGCGAATGCCTGGTCCATCGACAATCGATTCTTTGACCACTCCGGCGATTCTTACTTTTCTATTCATTTTTAGTCATTGCAATTGCTCCATTGCCGCTTCATTGCCAAGCCTACCAATCCCACCAATTTGTCCCGCGGCATTAAAATGCTTAATCCGATCGCTCACTTCGGCTTTTTTAGCATCATTGAAACGATCCAGGGTTCCCACCAGATAACCGGTGATCCGGCGGATCCGTTCAAAGTGGATCTGATCCTCAGATCGCCCGCAATTGGGGCATTCATCGCCAATGATGCCAGTGTAGCCACAAACCGGATCGCGATCGACCGGATGATTAATCGAGCCATAGCCAATCCCGGCTTCCTTCATCGCCCGAACCACTTTTTCAAAGGCCTCAAGATTATCCATTGGGTCGCCATCCATCTCGACATAGGTAATGTGACCGGCATTGGTAAGTTCATGATAAGGCGCTTCTGAATTAATTTTTTGATAGGCACTGGTTGGGTAGTAAACCGGGAGATGAAAGGAGTTGGTGTAATATTCGCGGTCGGTTACCCCGGGGATTTCGCCAAAAAAAGCTTTATCCAGCTTGACAAACCGTCCTGCGGTGCCTTCAGCCGGCGTGCCCAGCAGGGTAAAATTCATCTGATAGTGCTGGCTGGTTTCATCCATCCGTTTTCGCATGTGGCCAACAATTTCCAGCCCCAGCTGCTGGACTTCTTGCCCTTGTCCATGATGCTTTCCGGTTAACACAACAAGGCATTCCGCCAGTCCAATAAAGCCCATGCTGAGGGTTCCGTGTTTGAGTACTTGACGGATTTCCATCTCTTCGGTCAGATCATCGGAGTCAATCCAGACTCCCTGTCCCATTAAAAAGGGAAAATTTTTGACCTTTTTATGGGCCTGAATTTCAAATCGTTCCAGTAGCTGGTCAATGACCAGATCAATTCTTTTATCCAGCTCAGTAAAAAACTGTGCTTTGTCACCTTGGCTATTTAAGGCAATCCGGGGCAGATTAATGGTGGTAAAGCTTAAGTTGCCGCGGCCATAGGTGATTTCTCGATTGCGATCATGGACATTTCCGATCACCCGGGTGCGGCAGCCCATATAGGCGATTTCGGTTTCAGGTTGACCTTCTTTGTAATACTTTAAATTGAAGGGGGCATCCATAAAGGAAAAATTTGGAAACAATCGCTTGGCACTAACCCGGCAGGCCAGTTTGAACAAATCATAATTGGGGTCCCAGGGATTGTAGTTGACCCCTTCCTTGACCTTAAAAATATGAATCGGAAAAATCGGAGTTTCACCATTACCCAGACCAGCCTCGGTGGCCAGCAACAGGTTTTTGATCACTAATCGTCCTTCGGTCGACATATCCATACCATAGTTAATTGAACTAAAGGGGATTTGAGCACCGGCTCGGCTATGCATGGTGTTGAGATTATGGACAAAGGCTTCCATCGATTGGTATACACAACGATCGATTTCTTTTTCGGCGTTTTCGATCGCAAAGCCTTGTATCCGCTTGATGATATTGGCATCAGACACCCATTGAGCCAGGCTCCGGGCTTCTGCTGCCAAATAGCTTGTCGGTTGGTTTAAGACCGGTCTTAAATCCTGTTTCTTTTCGATGTCCTGACCAATAGCTTTGACCTTGGCTAAAGCATTTTTGGTATCCGTCAAAAGCGTTAAGGCCTTGGCCAGATTTTCCCGATAAAGCCGGGCATAGGTTTTTTTGACGCCGGGAACCATGGCATAGTCAAAATTGGGAATGCTCTGTCCACCATGCTGATCATTTTGGTTAGACTGGATGGCAATGCAGGCCAGCGCCGAATAACTTTGAATATCATTGGGTTCGCGCAGGTGTCCATGACCGGTGGAAAAACCATTTTTAAAGAGCTTTTCTAAGTCGATCTGGGTGCAGGTCGTCGTCAGGGTTAAAAAGTCCAGATCATGGATATGGATTTCGCCGGCTTTATGAGATGCCAAATGTTCTGGATTCAAGACAAACATTTCGTAAAATTGCTTGGCACCCTCCGATCCGTACTTTAGCATCGTGCCCATGGCGGTGTCCCCGTCAATATTGGCATTTTCTCGTTTGACATCATTATCCTTAGCATCCTTGAAGGTCAGGTCTTCGTAGATTCGCATCAGCCGATTATCCATTTCGCGGATTCGAGTCCGTTCAGCCCGGTAGAGAATATAGGCCTTGGCAGTTCTGGCGTGTCCGGTTTCGATCAGGATTTTTTCAACCGCATCTTGAATTTCTTCGACTGTTGGAGCCTTAGTCTTCATTTCCTCTTCAATATAGATGGTCACTTGTTCAGCCAGATCCATGGCAATATGGTAATTCTGTCCGCCGATTTCACTGGCCGCCTTAAAAATGGCATTGGCAATTTTTTCAATATTAAAGGGTGCTTCTCGTCCGTCTCTTTTTTTGATTTTTGTAATCATGCTAACTGTTTCCTTCTTTCCTGCTAATGGTTTTGTGATTTTTGGGCATTAAGAAACCCCTCGACAGCGTGTCAAGAGGCCTAATGAATTTGCTCACTCAAACACCCTCTATCACGCGTAGAGTCTGGTGTATCTAGTAATGGCAGGTAAACTGACTTCGGGTTAGTTTTTAAAAGAATCTCCCCCTTACAGTGGCGGGACCGTGCCGGATTTGCACCTGCTTCCCCTTAAACTGCGCCTGTTGGCACAGCACCATTACTCTCTTATTTTGTTGTGTGTATTTTATCATATACAAGATATAGTGTCAAACCGATTCATCCTGCAAACGACATTCACTATTTTAGTCATCCATCCTCGCTCAAATATCACTGCTATAAATGCCTGACGCGGATAACATAAACTTTAAAACTAACTTCTGCCAAATTTTCTAAAAAACCCTTTTAAATCGAGCTCACCTTAACTTTTTTCAGAAACAGATCATTTTTGCAGATATGTCTTGACAGAAAATGAAAGGTAACGTATTATCTATTAAGGTAATGCATTACCTTAATAGAAGCCTGGAGGTAGTATGGACAAAATTGATTCAATGCCTGATCAAAAATTTATCTTTGGCAGTGTTCAAATCGTTGCCAATCAGATGGATACGATGCTCGAGCGAGAACTAAAAGCGCACAACTTAACAACCAAGCAATGGCTGCTCACCGTTGTGGTTGCTAATAACTTTGATCACGACCCGACCATCAAGGAAGTGGCTAAAGCAATGGGGAGCTCCCATCAGAATGTCAAGCAGGTGGCGCTCAAGCTGGAACAAAAGGGCTTCGTTGTAATGGAAAAAGATCCCCAGGATGCCCGCATTACCCGGATCAAACTAACCCAAGCCGTTGATGCTTTTGGTCGAGAAATTCTCGAGAAATCAGTAATCTTCACTGATAAATTATTTAATGGCATCTCAGCTGAGGAGCTGGCAATGACCCGGTCAACACTTAAGAAGCTACTCATTAACCTTGAAAAGATGGATCAAAAATTAAAATAGCAGGAGGAAAACACGTGAAAAAAGCGATCACTATTATTCTCAGTATTGTCGGCGTATTGGTACTGGTGGGGGCTGGTGGATTATTTTATATGACCAGCGGCCTGGAGTCCGGTGAAAACCTGGCAGTCAACCCGGTCGATCTACAAAAAATTGAAGACGGCACCTATGCCGGCGTTTATGAATCCGGGCGTTGGACCAATGAGGTTGCCGTCAGCGTGGCCGATCATCAGATTGCCAGCATTGATGTGGTCAAAACCGTTACCATGGAATCCCCGGAAATGACCAGCACGATTATTAGCCGTGTCATCGAAAACCAAAATACTACTGTCGATACCGTTAGCGGTGCCACTGTGACCAGCAAGGCCTATCTCAAAGCCATCGAAAATGCCTTGAACCAATAAGTCTTAATTCTAAAATTCTTGGTTAGGGTGTCAAAAGTGATTTTGACCAAATTTACAGACAATATGTCGAATGGAAGGTCATTCAAAAATCAATATATTGTATGCTAAATGGCTTGATTTGAGTTTCGTCACCTCAACCATTCTTTAAAAAGAAAGGAAATTCCCATGAAAACCATGATACTTTATGCCAGCAACTATGGCTTTACCGCGGACTGCGCCGCAGAATTAAAAAAGAATTTACACGGCGAAACCCGCTTAGTCAATATCAATTCCGATAAAATCCCTGCCTTGAATGACTATGATACGGTCTTGGTCGGCGGCTCTATTTATATCGGACAAATTAACAAGAAGATAAAAAAATACTGCCTTGCACATTTAGACGAACTGCAAAACAAAAATCTGGGCTTCTTCATCAGCTGCGGTTCTCCTGAAACAATCGAAGACTATTTCAAAAATTCTTTTCCTGAAACGCTGCTTGAAAAAGCCCTTTGTCTTGAAAATTTTGGCGGCGAGATGCGCCCGGATAAAATGAAGTTTTTTCATAAGTTCGTCTCAAATATGGTGGAAAAATCTGCCCAAAAAGATGACACTCCCGCAATGCGACCCTTACCTGAGCACATCATCCGAATGGCCAATACGATTAACAATCACTCCTAACATCATTTTCCTAAATCTTATTGATCGTATCCAGTAGTTGCCTCATCGCCGCTATAAATTTAGGCTGGTAATTGACAATTTCTTCTTCAACCCCGTTTTCGAGCGCTTTCTGGAAGTCTTTAGCAATTTCGAACACTTGTTTGGCGCCAATGCTTCCAGAACTGCTTTTAACCTTATGTATCACTTGGGCGGCCTCCTGATAGTGTCTGGCTTTGATAGCTAGTTCCAAATTTTCAATCACTTCCTGATTTTCACCGAGATAAGCTTTTAAGACACTTTCATAAAGCGACTGATTATTTCCCATATACTTTAGGCCTTCTTCGCGATCAAGTACGATCACATTATCCCCTACTTCTCTGCTGTTTTGATCACGCCTCTGGCTGTCTGCTTCTTTTTCGCTGCTTGTCTCGCTCTTTGTATTGTTCTTTGCCTTGTTCTTTGTTTCTGCACTCACAATTTTACTAATGTTTTCGACAAATTGTTCGGGATTGAAGGGTTTACTAATATAGTGATAAATACCATAAGATTCACATTTTTCCTTAACCCCCTCAATCACATCAGCCGTCATCGCGACAATTGGGACATCACGCGAAAGTTTCCTGATTTGCTCGGCGGCTTCATAACCGTTAAGTACTGGCATGTGCAAATCCATTAGAATTAAATCTATCTCGGTGCAATGTAGCCTAAACAGGTCAACCCCCTCTTGTCCGTCATTACCCAGCCAAACCCGGAATCCTGCTGGCTCCAGTAACGATTTTGCAATGAGCTGATTGGTTTTGTTGTCTTCTACTACCAGGATGCCATAATTCTTTTCAAAAATATCCGCATCGATCGCTTCCTGTTTAAACTCCTGATTGGCAACGATGGCTTTGGTTCTGAAAATCTCCAGAATGCCGTTATATAAAACCGATGGAATAATCGGTTTTCCAATACCGATGTCAACCCCCTGGCTATCGAGTTTGTCAAACAAGTCTTCCCGCATCATCGGCAACAGCATAATGACCTTGGGCTTTTTTAAAATTTTCTTGTTGTCCTGAATCATTTCCACAAACTTAAACCCGCCACCGGCAGGGGTATCATAATCCATAATCAGCAGATCAAAGGGCTCTGAAAACTTTCCATTTTCCAATTCTAACATGTTGATGGCACTGGCCGCAGAAGTGGTTAGTTCGCAATGCATTCCAAAGGCACCTAAATAGCTGTCTATAATATTCATGTTTGAACCGGTCTTTTCCAGTACTAGTGTCTTGATGTCGTTAAAATACAGCGAAGAAACCTGCTGCTGATATTCCTGTTCCTTTTGCTGATCTTCCTCAAGCGATAATTTGACGATAAAGGTTGAGCCTTCGCCCGCGGTGCTGTAAACCTCAATTTCGCCATTCATCACTTCTACCAAGCTTTTGACGATCGAAAGCCCCAACCCGGTACCGCCAAAACGGCGATTAATACTGGCGTCACCCTGGGAAAAGGGTTCAAAAAGATTTTTTATCTGCTCCTCAGACATGCCAATCCCAGTGTCTCTAACCGTAAAGGCCAAATGATAAAAACTCGATTCCCTGGCCACCAGCCGAACATCAACCGCGACTTCCCCAGCATTTGTAAATTTGGTGGCATTGTTAATCAGATTCAGCAAAATCTGTTCAATCCGCTTGGCATCACCAAAATAACAGTTTGGTATTTTCGGATCCTTGCTTAATTTAAAGCCTAGCCGCTGTTCTTCAATTTTATAAGAAACAATATTAATCACATCCTGAATCACCAGATCCAGATTAAACGGAGCGCGCTCGAGTTCGATCTTTCCGGCTTCAATTTTTGAAAAATCAAGAATGTCATTTATAATACTGAGCATCGTATTGGCCGATTGGCTAATGCGATCCAGGTACATCTTCTGGGTCAGCGTCACCTGAGTTTTCTTAACCAGATAAGCCATCCCGGTAATGGCATTTAGGGGGGTTCTGATTTCATGGGACATCCGTGCCAAGAAACTGGATTTGATCGTATTGGCGGCCTCGGCTTCCTGCTTGGCCTGCTCTAAATCACTTTGGATTTTTTTTCGCTTTTCGATTTCTCGTCGCAGTCGCAAAATCCAGTAAATTGATACCAACCAGACTAGCATAACCACCCCACTGACCAGCATGACCACCTGATAAATGGGGCCGTAATCGGGTTCTATCTCTATCCCAACCCACTTGTTGTTGATGGCAATCCGTTCGTCCGGGGTAATGGTTGCCAGGGTTTTGTTGATGATGTCTCGCAGCACCGACCAGTCATTGCGGACTGCAAAATATAAACCCTGCTGTTGCTCGGCTTCAAAGGCGACATATTTCAAATTGGTTAGTCCGGTTGAACGGATCAGATAGTTGGTAGTCGCCAGATTCCCAATAAAAGCTACCTCTGTGCCATTGGCAACAGCAGTTAAGGCCGCTTCGACGGAGTCATACAGGCTCAAGTTAATCTGCGGGTATTCGGCCAGATAACTGTGATGGGAACTGTTCTTTTGAACCGCCACCGTCTGCCGGTATAGATCTTCAATACTGCTGATATTCGGGGTGGAATCCCGAACAACAATAACCCGTTTAAAATAATAGTAAGGTTCTGAAAATAAAAAAAACTGTTCTCGCGCCGGGGTTTTAGATATTGCCGGCAGCATGTCGACCTCGCCATGAAGCGCTTTTTGATAAGCTTCGTTCCAGGTCAAGCCTTTTATCACTTCCATCTCTAATCCCGTTTTTTCGCTGATAATTTCCAGATAGTCGGAGGTAATACCCTGGTAAGTGCCATTGTCATCAAAAAATTCAAAGGGCACAAACTTCGGATCAACCCCCAGGCGGATCACCGGATGCGCCTCCATAAAGGCCAGTTCTTCTGCTGTCCAGTCAATGCGATCATCGCGGGCATAACAAAAAGAAGGGACACTAATAATCACGATAAATAAAATGATTAAACTGCCCAGTCTTTTCATCACAATGCCTCCGCTTCATGGGTCTCCTGCATAAATTTACGGGAAATCTCGGCTACCTGTTCTTTGATTTCCAAAAATCCCGCCACGATATCCGGATCAAAATGCTTGCCACTTTCGCTCATAATCAGATCAATGCTGTAGTCAAAATCGTAGGCCGGTTTATAGATGCGTTTACTGGTCAGGGCATCGTAGACATCAATAATGGCCATCAGACGCCCTGGCAGCGGAATAGCTTCCCCCGATAACCCGTTTGGATAACCGGTTCCATTATATTTTTCGTGATGCCCACCAACAATTTCCATCGCTGTTTTGATAAAGTTGGGCACATCCTCTTCGCTGTATATTTCGTTTTGCAGGGCATTAACCCCATAAATCACATGTTTTTTCATGATCGTAAATTCGTCCTCGGTCAGTCTACCCGGTTTTAATAAAATATTGTCGGGAATACCCACCTTGCCGATATCATGCAGCGGCGTGGTGGTAACGAGTTCCTTAACATAGGCTTCGCTGAGGATCTCTTTGTATTTATCTTTCGTTCTTAAATGGTCACAAAGAATTTTCATAATCAATCGGGTTCTTATGGTATGTCTGGAAGATTCAACATTGCGGACTTCTAGTAGTCCAACCAGCGCCTGGATAGTAATATCCCGAGTGGCTGCGACTTCTCTGGTCTTCTTTAAAACCATCGCATCGAGGCGCTGATTATCTTGCTCGATCATTTTTTGAATCCGTTTTAATTTGATATGAATATTAATCCGAATCAAGAGCGATTGAATGTTGAGTGGTTTTCTAATATAATCAACCGCTCCTAATTCCAGCCCTTTGACCTCATTATCAATTTCGTCATAATTAGTTAGTATAATGGTGCGGATCTTTCTAAGTTCGGGGTCCTTCTGCATGGCTTCTAGTACCTCAAAGCCATTCATTCTGGGCATGTTTAAATCAAGAATCACCAGATCGATATCTGGGTTTTTTTCAAGCAATGCCATGGCTTCTAGTCCATCACAGGCTGTTAGCGTATGATAATCCGCTAACATCGTGCTGATAATCAACCGATCCGTGGTTGAATCATCCACAATCAATATCTTTGTGCTCATTGTTCCCCCCAAGCTTTTAAATGATTCCTCGCAAACCAATTTGTAATGCACTTTCACAGCGAGACTTGTTTTTTTGCATTTTTTCTAAATTCAGTTCAAACTAATATGTTTTGATTACCCCTTTGCCTGACCCTTAAACGACTATTCAAAAAAAGTTTCAAAATCCAACTTGGATTTTGAAACTTTTAAACGCTTATTTAAACACGGTTAAGGTACCGGGGGATAAAAACCCCCTTAAAAAGGCATCCCTTTGCTCACTGTAACAACTGTAATCAGATAACCCAATCAAAGGCTTCGATGGTCATCTCTTTTATTTCATGACCCGAAAAATGAAGCTCTGGTGTTTTGATGCTAACTTTTGTTCCTTCTGGTACCGATTTTGTAATAAACACATTACTGCCAATGACAACCCCTTTTCCAACAACCGTCTCGCCCCCTAAGATAGAGGCTCCTGAGTAAACGGTTACCTCGTCTTGTAAACTCGGATGTCGTCGTACCCCTCTGAGTTTCTGGCCACCCCGGGTAGACAGAGCCCCCAAAGTAACGCCCTGATAGATTTTTACATGCTCGCCAATAATAGCGGTTTCACCAATTACGACGCCAGTACCATGATCGATGAAAAAATACTTACCAATGGTCGCACCGGGATGAATGTCGATGCCAGTAATGTTATGGGCATATTCACTCATGATTCGCGGGATCAACGGCACCGAGAGTTTGTAAAGTTCATGCGCCAGGCGGTGAATGCTGATCGCAAAAACCCCCGGATAGCAAAAGATAATCTCATCTTTGCTTTTGGCAGCGGGGTCTCCGTCAAAGGCGGCAATCACATCGGTTGCCAGAAACTCGCGGATCTGGGGAATTTTGCTCATAAATTCGTAGCAGATTCGCTCCGCTTCCAGGCGATAATGTTCTTCACTCAAATCTTCGGATTTGCTGGCCTGATGTTTTAGCGCCAGGGTAAACTGCGTGGTCAGACTTTCGATGATACAGACTAACAGATCCCCAATATGGTAATCCTGAATTTCTCTGCGAAAATTCGTTCTGCCAAAATAACTGGGGAAAATAAGCTGTCGCAATGCTTTGGTTGTATCAATAATAACGCTTCGATTGGGTAAAAAACCCAAATCATGGGGTGCAATATAACACTCCTTTTTATAACTCTCTGAAATGTTGTCGACCAATGCACCTATTTTTATTTTATATTCGTTGCTCATGATATTCCCTTCCATTTTTACGTATTTTTGTCTTTACCCTGCTGAATCCTCTGAATCCTCGAAATTCAACGTCTAACAAGATTTTATTTTATTATACTACAAAATCGATATGAATCCTTAAAAATAACAAGGATTAACCCCTTTAAATGCTAGGGGTTAATCCTTCGTTTTATTCTTTAAACCAACTGGTCACTCAGTAGCGGTACAAGGCCGCAAGATCGCTTTGGGTTGGCATCTCATCTTTTTCTAAAATCAGCACCTCTCCACCGCGGCTCAGAACCACCTCGGCCATGTCATCATAAACATCCCCGACTCTGGGGTTCTCAATTTCGCCCTGGATGATGGTTCCTTGATTGGGATCAAAAAGTCCCGGATGCACCGTGTTTTCTTCCAGATACAAGGTGGCGACTCTGCCCTCGGCAATGGCTCTGCCGATTTGAACCAGATCATCGGAACCCAGGTCTTTGGCATGAGCTTCAGCAAAAAAGTCTATCCGCACTTTTAGTTCCTTTTTAAATAGCTCCTTCATCACGCCCTGTATTTTTTCATAAAAACTTTTTTTATCGAGAGACTCGCCATCAATTTTTATGCCTTCATCAATCAGGTAATTGTTTTTTGATAGCTTTCTGAATTCACCCTGATGTTCATCTAAGCCCATCAGGATCAGCGGTATCTTGTATGGATGAGAATACTGTTCTAAAATAAAGGCATCGACATGACGGAAAAACTTTTCCTGGTCAACCTTCCGCTCGTCTTTAGCACCCCCATGGCCATGATACATGGTCTGATCCCCGCCAATACTGGCGACCGAAAGATGAGGCGCGGTTTTTTCGGTTCCGAGAACCCCTTCCATGGTGGAATCTTGTTGATCAACCGGTATTTTATGGATGCCATCGCAACTCGCTTCATAAAGGATAAAATTATCGCGATTGAGTCCCAATACGTGATAATGGCCGTAGGACTGAAAGCTCCTTAATATTGGTTTTATATAATAGCTATCCGATACAATCGCCAGGCTCTTTACACTCACCGGCAGCTTATAGACAATGCACTCTTCTTCGTCCCCCAGAATCGCCAGACTTTCAGTGGCACCTTCCCAGAACAAAGCATCCTCCTCCATTTCTTTAAAAAGCAGGAACAGATCTTTGAATCTTTTGAATTCCTTGTCCTTTAAAGAAGCCTGTACTTCTTTGACGAGATTCTTAAAACGGATGGGATTTTCCAGACGATCCGGTTTCTTGATGTTGGTTTCAACATAGATGGAGATAACCGGCCTCTTTCCTTTTTCCATCATCGGATGGGGAAATTCTTTAATGATTTGATAGTTCATCTATAAATCCTCCTCTCTGTTATATGGAGTATTTACCCGTTTTATTTGGATAATCACATCATAACGGTTTTCTACCGCTCCAATTTGCAAAATAATACCCTAACCCGCCTTTGACAAATTCTTCAAACAATGCTAAGATTGCCTTAATACCCTGAAAACGTTATATTATTGCTATTATCCTGACCGAAAAGATTTTTCTGACCGGAAAGGTGCGAAATTGGCAAGTTTATTTTAATTTAATATTTCAAATATTTTAGTTTAATATTTTTTATGTTTTATTTTTATAAACGTCCTGATGCTATTACGCTCTCTTTCCGTTCATTTTTCGGAGAGAGAGTTTTTTTGTCTTTGATTTTTACTTGATTTTTATTTTTATTTTTATTACTATTTCTATTCGAAATGAGGGAAACGATGCGAACAGAATACGATTTATTAGGTCAGCTGGAGGTTCCGGTTGCTGCTTATTATGGCATCCATACGGTGCGGGCTCTGGAAAATTTTTATATCACCGGTATACCGATTCATAAAGAATTGGTCGAAGCCCTGGTGGTGATTAAGAAAGCGGCGGCTCTTACCAATACCAGCATTGGCGCTCTGGATCCGGAAAAGGGCGAAGCCATCACAGCCGCCTGTGACGAGATCCTGGCCGGGGCACTGCGCAGCCAGTTTGTGGTGGATTGTATGCAGGGGGGCGCTGGCACCTCGGCCAATATGAATGTCAATGAAGTGATTGCCAACCGCGCGATTGAGCACCTGGGCGGACAAAAAGGTGATTATCATCTAATCCATCCCCTGGACCATGTCAATCTCCACCAATCTACCAATGATGTCTTTCCGACCGCGGTGCGGATTGCCGCCATACGTTTATTAAAACCGGTGACTGAGTCCTTTGCCAACCTGCAATCGGCACTTCAGGAAAAGGAAGAAGAATTTTCGCGGATCATTAAAGCCGGACGAACCCAGCTCCAGGACGCCGTGCCGGTAACCCTTGGTCAGGAGTTTGGCGCCTGGGCTCAGGCTATTTCCCGCGACCGCTGGCGGCTTTACAAGGCTGAGGAACGACTCAGGCAGGTAAACATCGGTGGTACTGCCGTGGGCACCGGCTTAAATGCGCCGCGTTCCTATATTTTTACGATGATTGAAAAACTCCGCGATCTGACTGGCATCAGCCTGGCTCGGACCGATTACATGATGGACCCGACCCAGAACTGTGATGTCTTTGTCGAAGTTTCCGGCCTGTTAAAAACCGCTGCCGTCAACCTCTCCAAAATCGCCAATGATCTGCGGCTGCTTTCCTCGGGTCCCTACACCGGCATTGGTGAACTCACCCTGCCCGGGGTTCAGGCCGGATCTTCGATTATGCCCGGAAAGGTCAATCCGGTGATTCCTGAAGCCGTCAATCAGGTGGCCTTTCAGATTATCGCCAATGATACCGCGATTACCCTGGCCGCGATGTCGGGTCAGTTAGAGCTCAATGCCTTCCTGCCGGTGATTGCTAAAAACTTATTTGAAGAATTGGATCTGCTTGATCACACCCTGCCGATTTTTATTACCCGCTGCATCGATGGGATTGCCGCTAATGAGCAGACCTGTCGGGAAAACCTCGAAAACAGTACCGTGACGCTGACCGCTCTGACCCATATCATTGGTTACGACAAGGGCACCGAAGCTGCCCTGATCCTAAAAGAAACCGGTAAATCGATCCATGATATTATTCTAGAAAAAAACTGGATGACCGCGGCTCAGCTGGAAGAAGTTTTAAAACCGGAACGGCTGACCTCACCAAGCATGGATAAAAAGCATTGAGTCATATCCATGCATCAAATCTATGCATCAAATCTATGTATCAAAATCTCTGGTCAAAAGTACCGATCGAAAGGAAATAAAAATTATGAATCTCAATAGTATGAATGAAACCCCGATGTCCAGCCGCATGGCGATAGGCCTTTTTGGCAAACGAAATGCCGGAAAATCGTCGCTGATCAATGCCCTGACTGACCAGTCTGTGGCGGTAATTTCTGACGTGGCCGGAACCACCACTGACCCGGTTTATAAAACGATGGAGCTTTTGCCAATCGGTCCGGTGGTCTTTATCGACACTGCTGGTCTGGACGACACCGGCGAACTGGGGATGTTGCGTATTGAAAAAACCTACGAGGTGCTCAGGAAATGTCATTTTGCGATTGTCGTCGCCGATATTGAAACCGGCATTACTGATTTTGAAGAGGAATTTATCGATCAGCTGATCCATCGAAAAATCCCCAGCGTTTTTGTGCTGAATAAGGCTGATAAGGGTTGTCCCACTCCTGAAGAAATTGAAGCTTTAAAAAAATCCCTCAAAATCCCCTTGTCCTTTACCAGTGTTTACAACGGTACCGGGATCAAGGCGGTTAAGCAAATGATCATTGACAATGCCAATTATGAGGATGTCGAACCGGCGCTAGTAGGCGATCTGATCGAATCCGGCGATATGGTGGTGCTGGTTACCCCGATCGATAAATCTGCCCCCAAGGGGCGACTGATTTTGCCCCAGCAGCAAACCATCCGCGATATTCTTGAAAAAGATGCAGTCGCGATGATCACCAAGGAACATGAACTCAAGCACACCCTCGAAAATCTGGCTAAGCCGCCGGCTCTTGTTATCACCGATTCCCAGGCCTTCCTGAAGGTCTCGGCCGATACCCCGGCTGATATTCCGCTGACCTCCTTCTCGATTCTGTTTGCCCGTCAGAAAACCGATCTGGCTGAAATGGTCAAAGGGATTAAACGGATTGAACAGCTGGCTCCTGGCGATAAGGTGCTAATTGTTGAGGGATGTACCCATCATCGCCAGGCCGATGATATCGGCAAGGTCAAGATCCCCCGCTGGATCCGCCAGATTGCCGGTTGTGATATTGAGTTTCACTGGGCATCCGGCGCTCATTATCCCAAGGATATCGGGGAATACGCGGTCATTGTCCACTGTGGCGGCTGTATGCTCAACCGCCGGGAGATGCAGTACCGGGTTCACACCGCCCGACATAAAGGGGTTCACATCACCAATTATGGGATGCTGATTGCCTATGTCCAGGGCATCTTAAGCCGGGCTCTGGAGCCCTTCCCGGCCGCCAAACTAGCCTTGGAAGAAAATCATCTGAATGATAAATTGCTGAATTAAAAATCATCTGAGTAAAAAAGCGACACCCTGAGACCTATTTAGGGTGTCGCTCCATTTTGGCGTAGAACTGCCACCATTTCCGCTGCCGGCATCGGATGATAATAATAGAAGCCCTGAACTGTGTCGCACCGATTTTCTTTCAGAAAATTAACCTGTTCTTCGGTTTCGGCACCTTCGGCAATCACATCGATTCCCAGATTTTTAGCCAGTTGGATGATGGTATTGACAATCGCCTGATCTTTTTCATTTCCGACGATGCCATCAATAAACTGTTTGTCAATCTTCAACTGGTCAACGGGCAGTAGCTTTAATCGGCTCAATGATGAGTATTCGGTACCAAAATCATCAATGGAAAGATACAGCCCCAGCTTTTTTAGTCCACTTAATATCCGAATGATATAGCTGGATTTATCAATCGCAATATTTTCTGTCAGCTCCAATTCCAGATACTTCGCTTTTAGCTCGGTTTCTTTTAGCAACTTTTTAAGCATGCCGATCAACATCGGATTCCCGAACTGGCTTGCTGAAATATTGACGGCTATCCGTACTGGCGGCAGACCGCTGTCCTGCCAAGCCTTGTTTTGACTGCATGCTGTTTTTAAGACCCATTCGCCAATCGGATTAATTAGTCCAGTTTGTTCAGCCAGGGGGATAATCACCTTAGGCAGAATTATCCCCAATTCCGGATGCTGCCATCTCAGCAAGGCCTCAACCGCAATGATTTTACCGGTTTTCAGACAGACCTGTGGTTGATAGTAGACCTGCAATTCTCTATTTTCCAACGCGTGATAGAGATTGCTGGTAAGCTTATTTTTAAAATTCACCTCTTCTTTCATCAGTAATGAACATAATATATAATTATTTTTCCCCTTGTCTTTTGCCTTATACAGGGCAATATCGGCATTTTTAATCAGTTCCTCAGCATTTTCCCCATCCTTGGGATAAAGCGCAATACCAGCATTGGCCGAGATATAAAATTCCTGACCATTGACCATAAAGGCATGTTTAAATAAGCCGGTGATCCGGTTGGCTACCTTTATAACCTCCTTTTCACGGGAAATATTATTTAGCATGATTAAGAATCCGTCTCCCTCAAAGCGGCAAACCGTATCGGTATTTTTTATCGATCGCACCAGCTTCTGACTGACTTGAACCAGCAGCTCACTACTGCCCTCGTGTCCCATGATATCATTGACGGTTCTAAAGCTATCGATATCCAGATAGATGATTCCGATCATTTTTTCTGTCCTTTTTGCTATTTCGATTTGTTCGTTAACGCTTTCCCCAAACAGCAAGCGATTCGGTCTTCCTGTCAGTTGATCATAGTAAGCAAGATAATTTATCTCTTTTTCTGATTCGAGCTTTAACATCGCATCAGCTAAAAGATTAGCGATAATTTCGAGCAAATCCTTGTGCTTATCGTTAATCGCTTTTTCTTCCCTGTACAGACTAAAAGCTAAAAATCCCCGGACATCTCCCCGGCAAGATAAGGGGATGGATATTGTCACATTACTGCAACATTTTTTTCCCTGATCACCACTACTTTTTTCTCCCGATATATTTTCTTCATTCTCAAAATGATAAGCAACTTTATTGGTAAGTATTTCATTAATCCAGTCCGGGGCATCGGCCACTAGTATATCCTGATGGCTTTCTTTTGGGGACTCAAGCCCTGCTCTGTGCCACTCGTTGGTGCAGCTCAGCCTGGTTTTATCGGAACTAAAAAAACCAAGACAAGATCTGTCGACATCAAAAATATCGCCACTTTTGGCCAGCCATTTATTGGTTATCACATCAAAATTTCCACTATTGACATTAAGAAAATCTGCCGATATTTGGGCGATCATTTTCTGAATCTTAATCTGCTCGGTATTTTCTTTCAAACGCTGAACATAGAGTTCATTGACAAAAAAGGCGACCCAGAGGCCGATCCCAAACAGACCGATTCTGACAACATGATCACTGTTATCAATCCGCACAATCACCTGGGGCATAATGATAAAAACTAGAATCTGAGTTAAGAATATCGATACCGTAATCCCGACGATAGCAATGCGATTGTTAAAAACCAGGACGCTTAAAATCAGGATAAAGGGAAATGCCCAGATCGTCAGACTGGCGGTACTGATAAATCGCAGCGAAATCACCGGAATGGCCACTACCAGAAGCACCAGAATGATCTTATTCTGATGCTTTTTCAAGGGTTCCATCCGCTGTGCGATCTGAATGACTAGTCCAATAAGCAAAAGCAGGCTGCTTAACTGCAGAATTGCCGTCAGATCGCCACGCTTTTCCAGCACATATTGGGAAATGATATTTAACAGACTGCCGGCAATAAAGGCTACCGTCAGATAATCATAGATTCGCCTGCGAGTAACGGTATTTAAAATCATCTCATCGATGCTGGTGGGCTTCATCTTTATCAGTCCGTATTTTTTGATTGCATAAAAAATCCCCAGCGCCGCTATGTAGATGCTGTTTGGCAGCAAATGAAGGATTAAATCGGGAAAAAACAACCACCTGAACAGCTCGAAAAGAACGCCTATGCCAAGTGAAATACAAAGACACAGCCAGATAAATCGTCCCTGTTTTATATGTTGCGGATTTCGGGTGTTTTTTGTCCAATTCGCCAATAGCATCAGACCCATCAAGACAGACCCTAAGTAGTAGGCATTGTAGAGCTGATCCCAGATATTATTTCCCGAAATATTGATCCAGCCAAAGGAAGTGTTCACAAAATTATACTGAATAATTGCTAAATTCCGGGACAAGGCAAAAACATAGACCATAACTGCCGCCGGTATATAGATTAGAAAATAGATCCACCACTGTTTTAACAGTTTTTTTCGGTCAGTCAACACTAAAAAATAATGCAGCAGGATGCCCGGGAAAGTTGCCCAACCCAATGCCGAAACCCGTCGCCAAAATAAACAGGTCTGCTGATCCGGAGCCGAAACAGCCAGGGCAAAACCAAAGGCCCAAACGCTCAAAAATGTGCATAACACGAAAAAAAGTCGATAACTTTTAACTTTTGAATTAGTCAAAACAACATAACTGCCAAAGATCGTATAGCTGCAGCCAATCAGGAAAAAGATAAACGAAATCAGTAATGGTAGTGCCGCCACAATTGCTCCTTTCTGATGATAAGATTTTGATCACTAGAATTAAGACATCGTTGTTCTTTTATTTCATACCCATAAAATTTCAGATATTTCAGATATTTTCTGATCAGATCTGGTATTAAATATTTAACATGTTCCAAACCTTTTTCTTGATTTTTTGGTGTACACTCAAGGTGAAACTGTACTACATAAAATAGCTTTATGGAGGTTTTCAATGCCAAAAACATATGTACTGGATACCAATGTATTGATAAAATCTAAGCCCGCACACGCGTGACTTCAGTCGTGGGTTAGGGCGACTTACCTATCCCGAAATATCTTTAAAACGGCTTAAATAGCCGTTTTTTTAATGATGTATATTATCACATGCATTATAATTAAGTATAACAATAAGGACGGTGACAGCCCAGGGTCTGATTAATCTGATCAATCTGTTCCGGTGTGGGCAGGATCCGGAAAGTCATACCAA
>NZ_CAKMJU010000062.1:0-45578 GCF_927416815.1 uncultured Acetobacterium sp.
GCCGGCAGCGGCTGGACGAAAAAGTACCCGGAACGGGAATTTGCCGACTATTATCGGGCGGGTTCCTTGAAAATAATCGACTGCGAACGTGATTTAAAACAGACTGCAGCACCCTGGACGGGAGCGCTGCCGGAGCTGCAATGATGTTTCTTAAGTTTATAAATTGATGTCAGGCACCGTCAGACTTCTTGAAAATATCATAAATAGCCGCGATAGTCAATAGCCGGTCTTACCTGCGCTATCAGGGATCTCAAAGCGACTACCTCCGGGATGGATAAAAAGGGTTGATCCGCGAATAGGTGAATCACTCGTCTTCAGCTAGCTACCCAAAATCATATTGACTTTTATGCACTTTATCATTATAATAGTATGCATATATGTCAATAACACGAAACGATTCTTTATAAGACCGAGGTGAGCACAAATGAATTATGCCGAACAAATCTTAGCCATCGCAAATGACAACAACGGTGTGGTGACAACTACACAGGTTACAAAAGCTGATATACCGCGTGAATATTTAAGAATTCTTGTGGCTAAGGGGCTACTTGAGCATTCAGCTCGAGGTGTCTATATTATCCCGTCAATTTTTGATGATGAAATGTTTAATTTACAGGTGCGGTTTAAACGGGGTATCTTTTCACATGAAACAGCGCTGTTTATGCTGGACTTAACTGATCGCACCCCGATTCATTATTCCATGACCTTTCCGCTTGGTTATAATACCACAACCGTGGGATTAGAAAACATCAAATATTACCGTGTCAAGAAAGAACTCTACGAACTTGGTGTCATAATAGCCAAAACTCCCAGTGGTAATGATGTTCGCCTGTACAATGCCGAACGAACGCTGTGTGATATTTTAAAGGGACGTAGCGATACTGAAATCCAAATTGTGACGGATGCCTTTAAACGTTATACGCATCTCGATCAAAAAAATATCCCCTTACTGTCAAATTACGCAAAACGATTAAGAGTTGAAAATAAGCTTCGTTCTTACCTGGAGGTTTTACTATGAACAATGCCATGCAATTAAAGGCGATTATGAAAAACATGTCCAAAGATAAACATATCTCAGCTCAACTTATTTTACAAAATTACATGCTTGAACGACTGCTTGAGCGTATTTCGATGTCTCCTTATCAATCCCATTTTATCCTTAAGGGTGGTTTTCTTATTGCGTCCATCGTCGGTCTGGATACAAGAGCAACCATGGATATGGATGTAACCCTTCGTGGATTTCCAGTCAATGTCGAATCGATCACCAAAATGTTTGAAGAAATCTGCCAAATACCATTGAGTGATGCCATCACTTTCACACTCAGGCACGTTGAAAGCATCCGTGAGAGTGCCGATTATTCCGGTCTAAGGATCGCTCTTGAAGCGAATTACCCGCCAATGAAAGTTCCTTTAAAAATTGATCTTACCACCGGTGATAAAATTACACCGCGGGAGATTGTCTATGAATACAAGCTGTTGCTTGAACCACGCTGTATTAAAATATTGGCATATAACCTGGAGACGATTCTTGCCGAAAAGCTCGAAACCATCATTTCCCGTAGTGATCAAAATACCCGCCCCCGAGATTATTACGATGTTTTTATTATTCGCCAGCTGCAGTGGCAAAATGTCAATGCCGATGCAATTTACGACGCACTCATCGCGACAGCTCAAAATCGCAATACCCTAGCTTTGATGGAACAATACCCAGAAAACCTCCAGACAATTAAGAATAGTCCGGCAATGCATCGGCATTGGATTAATTATCAGAACCAATTTGATTATGCCAAAGATATCGAATTTAATAATATCTGCACGGTGATTCTGGATATTCTAAACAACATGGATTGGCCTCAAAGGAAGACGTGATATCAGTAAAACTCCTTGGGTCTTGATCTCAATAAGTAAAATTATAAACACTGTTTTTTTCTCTATTATATCAGCTATCGACTTAACTATCGACTTAGCTATCGACTTTATTGACTTACGGGGCCGTTCCTCGGTACACCACCTGACTGATATCAACACATCCACCTAAATGGTGCTTTTGCATAAGTTTATAAATTGATGTCAGGCACCGTCATGTTCCTTTTTCGTCCAGCCGCTGCCGGCGATGGTATCGCCAATTTGAAATCCGGATTTTTGCTGCTGCTTTTCCGAAATGGCCACCCAAAACTCAGTTTTCCCGTCATCGCTGCTACCGTTTATTAGCAGATTGTAGCCAATATGATAATGGGTCCGGTTATCGGTTACATAACGCCATACCCGGGTTCGCGGTTGGATGGTTACGATTTTCCCATACCATTTTATCTTTTGTGAACCATTTTCTTCATTACCTCTCATCCTTACCTCGCTATTGTTTTTTATTGGTAGCTTGCAGTTTGACCGCCCTTATCACCTGCAATGATGTTTCTTAAGTTTATAAATTGATGTCAGGCACCGTCAGACTTAAGGCACCGTCAGACTTACAGTCATTTTATTATCCTTTCATTTCATGTTTTTACTATATTTATTTATTTTTTATGATATTATTATGAAAAAATAGAACAACAACCAAGCACTACAAATTTTTTGACAGGTTTTTTTCCTCGTTCATTACCGGGAGGTGTCTGAGTCATTGGATAAAATAACTAAAACACAACGAAGTGCCAACATGTCTAAAATCAGATCAAATAATACAACCCCTGAATTGTTTATTCGTAAAGCATTGTACATTCGAAATTTACGTTACAGAATAAATTACAAAGATGTCAGCGGTACCCCTGATCTCTACTTTACAAAGAATTCAACAGCAGTCTTTGTCAATGGCTGTTACTGGCATCGACATGAAAATTGTAAAGATGCCACAACCCCAAAAACAAATACTGAATTCTGGAACAAAAAGTTCTCCGAGAACACCTGTCGCGATGCTCGCATCAAAGCAGAACTGATGTCTTCCGGCATACGCATACTGATCATATGGGAATGCACCATAAAAAAAATGATGAAAAACCAGAATTACCGCGAGGAAATGTTGGATCTCATCATTCAATTTATAAAAGATAGCGAATTTAATTATCTGGAAATTTGAATCTTTCATAAATTGTTTTGTTCTATTGCTTTAATAATTTCGGCAGCAATCCCCTGTGCCATTAATGGTGGTACTGCATTACCAATTTGTACAAAAGCACTCGTACGTGAATCTTCAAAATAATAATCATCCGGAAATGACTGAATTCGTGCGGCTTCGCGTAAAGAAATAGAACGATTCTGTTCCACATCAGGATGGATATAATAATGACCATCCTTTGAAATATGGGCAACAACTGTATGTGATATACCTTCACCAGGTACAACTTTAAAACGATCCAAAAAACTCTTTGTGTTCTTTTGTGTAATTAGATTTTCAGGCAATTCATTATACTTCAACTTCTTTTGACCATCATTCCAATTTTCAACACATATGCGATAAATCTCTAAATCATTATCTCGGTTTGGTCTTACTTCATGTTGAACTAAGTAGTTACATGTTTCATCTCTTATATGCAGATCCCGCAAACACTGACTATCAGGCCATGTGTGTTCATGTAATCCATGTTTCACGCCAGCCTTCGTAAATGGTATATCGTTAAACAAATCATTAATTGTATAACTTGGTTCACTACAAGGGAAATCCGGAAATTGAAAATCAATATCCTTTTTCCACCCGATTATGATTACTCTTTTTCTGGACTGCAAAACCCCAAAATCTTTTGAATTCAATACTCTATGGTCTATATGATAGCCAAGATTTATCATATCTGTTTTTATTTGTTCAAAAATAGTTCCATCCTTTGCAGTTTTTATACCCATAACATTTTCAAACAGAAAGAAGTTTGGATCATATTTTTTTATAAAGCGCAAATATTGTTTATACAAAAAATTCCTCGGATCATTTTTCATGCGATTCGGATCACGACTACGCCCTGCAATTGAATACGCCTGACACGGTGGCCCACCAATGACGATATCTATCTTTTCATTACCTATCTTTTCTGAAATTTGCTCGAAAGTTTCATCGGAAATCTCTTGATGAATAACTTTGTTCAAAATCGCTTCAGGTATTTGTGAATATAACTGGTCTCTAGTTATTTTTTTAGATAGATAGTCAATATAAATATTCAGTTTATTTTCGTTCTTTAAATAGTAAAACGCTTCTCTTGTTTTTAAAGTCAGTGATGCTGCCCTGTCCTTCTCAACATGTGCCACAATATTAAAACCACACCTACGAAAACCTTCCGATAGACCACCAGCACCTGCAAAAAGATCAAGACAATTCAACTATATCACTTCCTTTCGTTTAACTTATTAATTATACCAGGTTAATGTCTATCTTACAAGGCATTCGTCTGGTTTATTCATTCTATCGCAAATAATCTGACAAGCCTTCATATTCACTTTTATTTTTTATTTCTAAAATACTTATGCACTGTTTCTCAGTGGGGAGCTTTTTCTCCATTTCTATAGCCGTTCTTAACAAACTCATTTCTTTTGGCGAAAACAGATTCTTCTCAATCCCGAACAAAGAAACATTTTTCCAGTATTCGACTCCTAATTCAACTACCTTTTTTTGCGATTCAATGCCATTTACCATTACCTGAACTTTTCTTTCTGATTTCTTAATTTCTTTAATATCGCCTGTACTTATAAGATATCTGTCAATTATTCTTTTTTCAATCATTAAATTACTTTGTTTAAGATATTTCCAGCAGGCTTCCTTCTTACACCACTCAGTTACATTTAACACTTCTCTTTTAGGATCCGTAATATGTTTACTTACATACCCGGAAATCTCCAGAAGAAGCATCTTCAGTTCATCTGTGATTTCTTGCTCCTTCCAGACGCGCTCTAAATTAAATGTTTTATTTGGATATTGTTTTTCAACTAAATATTTAAACCAGGACATTGCATAAGTTACAATGTTAGCCTTGTAGCCCTTTTCATACCAACTTTGTTTTGCGATATTTTTATCTAAATAATTAAAAATAATTCGCAAGGCTACTGTTTCCTTATAATAAAGATCATTGAAATTTTCTTTATCTTTATTCCATTCACCATCAATATATTCAGCAAAACGCATGCAGTTTTTCTGTGTGCCCCAGGAGACGATGTATGGCAGTTCTCTCCAGATATTTCTGAGTTTAGCCATGTCCGTCTTATTAAATCGCTGTTCCTTAGGATGCTGAAGCAGGTATTTTTTCTTTTGCGCCTGAGTCATTTTGCGCTGTTCCTGCTCAAATTGACCTCTTACTCGCTCAAAAAACCAGATAGTTTCATACTGTGCACCATTCTTTGCCGGTGCAAAAAGAACACGTGATTTTTGTTCCATTCGAATATTAAATTCGTGATTTGAGAAAAAATCCGCTGAACTGACTTTATTCTGGCTGTTAGAGCACCTGGAAATATTCGGTATTATTTTCTCCGCAAGAACCTTATCTGGAATTACTGTCAATTTCATCTGAACATAAATATCCGTCATCGAAGCTTTGTCCTTAAAGCGAGCATTCGAAAGACTTGCTGTTGTTTGTCCGCCATTTACCACCTGCAAATTATTGATTTTTTTTAATACAGCTCCATTTTCAGTTCGCTCTATATCCACACTATTCGCAGTAGCCGCAATCCCATTATTATAAGAAAAGAACATATTTTTTTCGTCGCTGAGTATTGTTTTTCGGATATCTCGATTCACAGCAACTTTTGTCGAAAGAAATGACCTGACATTCCCTTCTAATAATCGGCTGCCAAATCTATCGTATATGTCCGCCAACAGATTCCCTGGCAAAACACATAAATAAAATTGCAGATCATCTACTTTAACATCGCATGCTTCCAGTATTGGCAAACCTTTCCCGTATAATTCCAGAAGATCAATTTCTACGGGTTCACCCTCTTCACCATTCGAATAAAGCCTTTCCAGTCTCTGGATATCCCAAATATGATACTCTAACGGTATTTCATTAAACTTAGCATTTGGGAAAACACCTATAGATTTACTCATTATTTTATCAGTGACAACAAATAGTTTGATTTTGTTTAATTCTTCTTTATGCCATAAAAACTGAATCTGTTTAGACAGATCAAATGCAGGCGTACTTATTTCTATATCCAATTTTTCGTGGATACATGCCTCGAAAAAAGTGAATAAAGACTTGAAATATTGGTTCGCTTCAGTCTTCGTGAGTGTATCAATCTCATCTTGTTGTGAATAAATACTTGCAATCAATACCAGTGTTTTATCAAAATCATTATATGACCAGGCATCTACCCGGCATTTTTTCCGACCGCACATTCCTTCAAAGAATGACTGTTCAAAGTCTTCAAAAACCTGATTTTCAACAAAATTATCACATATAATCTTTGTAAATGACGAAACTTTGCCATCACCCTCTGAGGCTGCTGTGGATTTTACATCCTCGCAGCATAACTTATGATATGTTCCTAACTCCATCAATATCCTCGACTTTCCAATCTTTTATGGCTGCTAATGAAAGTGAATAGGTAGCTTTAATAATTTCTTCTCTTACATTTTCCGGGATTAATTTGGGAAATGTCGCATCAACTTTATAAAATTTAATCCCTTTATAAACAAAATACATATTGTCATAGTTTTCTCTGTTTCGATATCCCAACTTCAATAATTTATTCTTGAAGATATAATTGATACTTGGATATAATTCAAGTTTTTTTATAATCATATTTATAATTCCATTAAAACTGAAACCATCCTTATCACTTGCAGTTGTTTTCTCAAGTCTTATTACTCCGAGATAACCTACCTGTGGTATGTCCAGTTGATCAAGTGAGGATATGGCAACAGAATCCTTATCGACACCGATTGTCTTTATTTCAGCCCATGTTTCACTGAAAACAAAATCTCTGTCAGAACCCTCCGGTCCCAACCATGCTTTTATGGCAGAACCCCTATCCATTTTATTAAAAAGTATCTTATCTATAAATAGCAATTCACCGAGCAGCCCTTTTATAACAGAAACAGACATCTCTTCATAACCACTTTCCATCATTTTCTGCCATTTTGTAAACCTTGAAACGAAAATCTCCACACCGTTTAGTTCGTTTTCTGCATAACCACATGCTTCTATCAAATCGAAACATAAATGTAAAAACACATCGCTGAATTCGCTATTTACCAATTTAATTTTTATTGCCCAGCGGCCATCAATTGCCCGATTATTTTTCAACACGGTTAAAGATTTGCTGGATGAAATTTTTGATGGTTCGTAATCACTTATTAATGCTAAAACTCTATTGCCCGCATCATCTTTACCAATAAAAAAATCCAATGGGTGTTCAGCATCAACACGTATTAAGACGTCTTCCTCACTGCGGGAACTGTCCCATTTATTTATTAGTGCTTCGTAATCAATCAAACTCATCACCCTGTTCTTCCTCCAAAGCAGTAACGTAATCAAGATGACTCTGCATAGCTACCTTGTTAATTACATATTTTACTCTTTCTGAATTCGGCTGATTCAGGCTCTTTGGAAAACCCAAACCTAAACCGACTAAAGGCGTACTACCAATAATATTCCTCAGCTCATTTTCTAATGGATTATTGCTGGGTACTACAAAATAAATGAGTAATAAAGGCCTTCGATCTGCATTGAGATATGTCTTATCATCAATTTGTTTTGGCTTACCTTTTTTATTTATTTCATTTTTTTCTTTGAATGCTTTTTCGATAGAAACTCTTTCTTTCTTAGTTAATCCAATTTTTGTTGCACCTCTAGTACCCAATCGGGCATTTCGGCCTGAAATATTCAAAATATTCCCGTTTTTTGTGATACTACGTTCTGATAGTTTAATGCTTAAGTTGTCTATCTCTTCTGAAATAAATTTCCCATGTTCTTCACTATTTAATGGAACACCAGCGCCACCAATTATCGCAACATCCCAAAATGGCTGCTCCATATTATTTAGAATATGCTGACTTAAATCCTTGGATGAGAAGGGTATATGAACAGGATGTGCCGCAAATTCTCTGACAAATTTCCCGACAGTTTCTTTTGTAACACCCATGAACAATACCCTGTTTTCAAACTCAGTATCAGTCTGCAGTGGCAATATTTCTTTAATTAAATCATTGGTTTTAATCAGATTATCTTTTAAAAGATTCTGACTGGCTATCAATTTAGGGGTCTCGATTAATTCCCCAGAAATATTGATCCAGCGTTCAATGTTCTCAGAGTTTCTCATCTTATTCCTGGCAGTTACAAATAGTGAAGGTATACCTTGCCTCACTCTAAGTCCAAACTCCCTTGGTGTCATATCCAGGCGTCGCATTTCTTCAATTTCTTCTCTCAACTCTTCCGATGCCTTTGTAATGTATCGATACCAGCCAATTGTTTCTTCCACCATCCAGATTTTAAACAAATGTTCATAACCATTTCTGTAACCAAACCAACGGCCCATCTGCATCAATGTATCATACATCTGTGAATTACGGTAGAAATAACTGACACAGAGACCTTCCAGTGTAAGACCACGGGAAAGACTGTTCCCACCTATGGCAATTACACGTAACCCGGTATCCGAATACATATCATAATCCAGTTTTTGTTTGCTTTTTTGATTGATTACTTGTATGTCAATCGATATCATTGAATCGTATAATTGGTTTTGTATTTCATCCCAGTTATAATCTGATTTTTCTTGAAGGTTATATTCTTTCCATAAAGCGTTAAAGAGCTTCATCGTTCGATTCGATTTTATCTCTGCCCATGGTTTACCCGCATAAAATTGAATTTCTTTTTTGATACCATCAAAATATGTCTTTACAAAATCAAAAACCTGTTTTTGAACGTTTACATACTGGCTTACATGAATCATCATTGAACGATGTGTATGTGGCCGTTTATCTAAATCTCTGATCGCATTGACCAGACAGAAATACACGATTGATTTTTTTAAACTCATTGGAATTTCCGGTACAGTATGAGCTGACCTGCTTTTTGATTTAAAATGGTTTTCATCTGGATCTTCGCGGTCCTGAATGATATCTTCAATAACTTCAAGACATTTATCAAATTCGGCCTGGTCACCAAATACTCTGACACTCCCGATATAATTAGTTGGAGGCGAGAGCGCATAAATAAAATCACTTGGGAATAAATCAAGTTGTTCAATTTGTTCTTCATCTTCCGGATCAATAAAGATATTGGCAAATGGCGTTGCAGTAACACCCATGTAGTTTTTACAAGAAAATAAATCCAGAATATCGCGAATGCCCTGATTAATAGTAGTTGGATCTTCTTCCGGTTTTTTTGTATTGACCGATGCATTATCTGCTTCATCATCAATCAGCAGTAAAGGCAAGTCAATCTTTTCACCTTCATTATCTATGTTATAATGTTTAAGCCAATTTTTTAGGTTATCTAAAATATTCTTGTTTTTTTTCAAGACAAATATTACTGGCTCATTAAAGGCATTTAAAGTAAATTTTAGAGAATTTAATTTTTTTGCATTAAAGTCACCAGTATCGCTGGTAAAAGGTACCGGTATTTTTATTCTGCTATATAGTCCGACTCCTATATATTTTTCACTCTTCTTTTGGCTAAGAATGTCTTTACTACTACGCCCCACGAAACCTTCATCCACGCGTTGTTGTGTCTGTTTTCGGAGTGTTTCAATTGTACCAGTCAAAAGGATTATAACCTTATAGCCTGCATCAGCTGCTTTATTACATAATGCCAGGTAATTCGATGTTTTTCCAGATTGAATATCTCCAAGAAGCAGGCCCTTTCTATTCCAGGAACCAGCCCATGACCCCTGCTTTATTGGATTACCCAATAAACCAAGAATTTCATCGCTTACCTCCCCTAAACGTTCAACAATTTCATAATTCCAACCCTTTTCTTCTTCCAGATATTTTCTGTAACGGGGCCAATAATAGGCATTCTTTTCTATTTCAGCCTTTCTGCCAGGCAACCATTCTCTAAAAGTAACCTCATTTACAAGACGTGTACCCATATCCATTTTGATATGCATATTAGCAAAAAGATGCGCTAATAATTGGTTTTTTTCGACATCATTTAATACAAAATTTGGCTTAATACTGGAAATCATTATTATTGCAGAATCTATTGCTTCACGAAGATCGCTTTCAGTTGGCTGACTGAGTTTATTATTCATTCTCAATACATTGAATACAATATTCTCAACTTCTCTGGAATTATTCACTTTTAACCTCCTCATATACTTTTTTTAAATCAACAGGAAAATCTTTAAATTCATCCATTATTTTGAATTTGCTATATGCACTTTCGAGCGTTCCCAATTCTTTTGCCTGTTTAAGAAGAAACTTCGCTAATGAGCAAGTTCTTTCTTTGCGCACAGAATTTTCATCAGTTAATATTTTTTCATCGCTCCTGATATCAGAATACAAGATATTTAATGGCAAGTTATCCTGAATCATCTCAATGAACAGTTTTAACGCTTTTTTCGAGTCATTGTCGAGTTTCTCATTTAGATGACATAACATCGGGTATTCATCATTTATGACATATCGTACACCTTCCTCGCTGACCATTCTGCTCCAGATGTGGATACCTTCTTCCACATCTTTTTTTTCCCGAACTTTATATACTCTTTTACTGCCTTCTAAAACCTTATCCAGAATTTGTTTCAATATTTGTTTGACCCCATCCGGTGGTTGTGCAACAGATTTCTTTATATCCAGCGACCATTGTTCATCCAATGTATTGGGTATATCAACCTGGACTCGCGCTAATCGGGTGTAGTCATCTTTAGTGGCTAAATTGAACCAGGTTCCCCAAACTAAAAGACGCTTATTTCGGTACACATACACCCCCTGCATTTTCCTGAAGCCATCTTTACCACCACAGATTTTTTGATCTTTTTTGCTTAATTTTGAAATATGTGGCAAAGTATATGCCTGGATTATGATTTCTCCTTTTCTTCCCGGTAACATTACTTTCTCATCATCCATGAGTTTTGTGCTTTTACTTTTGTAAAAAGGATCATAATACTCTACATCTCTTTTGTTAATTGCTATTCGAGTCTTTTTTACACCATCACCACTTAGATAACGATGAAAAACAAGCCCCAGATGTTCGTGTACATCACTTGTTTTATCAATTAAAGCTTTCTCAAGATCCTTTTCACCCGTATCAATCTTATCCAGTTTTGACCAAATTAGTAGAGTCCCCTGTTTCATAGCATTCAATTCATTTATTTCAGGTAGTTTTAACATCTCTTTTTCATCTAAAAAAATAAGTGACCACTTATCAACTTTATTTATGTAATCGAGATCCCAACGGCAGGCATTCAGTTCGCCGTTATTCTTCGAAGCAACAGTCAGGCAACGGCATTGTGATAATGAGGCAGTCTTCATACCTAGACCATATCTCCCCATATCCTCTTTCTTCCTGGATTTCAAAGGGTTGGTGCTGCCATATCGCATTGCTTCTATTAATACTGACTGTTCCATCCCTACACCATCGTCAAGCACTGAAATGAATGGCTCACAAAAACTATTAAAGGTTATATCGATATTCTTGGCTTTTGCAGTGATGCTATTATCCAGTATGTCAGCCAATGCAGATTCAATTGTATAACCGATTGCACGCGTTGACTCCATTAATATCGAAGCTGATGGTGGTAGATCATGGTATCTCATTTGTAATCTCTCCTGTTAACATTTTAAATTGCTATGCTTTGTTGACTTATTCTATGAAAGCTCAATTTCGTTTTTGTTCGTTTTCATCTTATATGATGTTCTTTTAAATGATTCGATTATTTCTGAAAAATGCTCCAAGTTATTTATTAAAAGCAATTCAATTGCTTTTTCCAGTTCTATGCCACTAAATAAATCTTTGAATTCTTTGGTAATTCCTAAATAATGTAATATACCCATTGCTTGATAGCCACGACTATCTTCAGAAACGAGACCGAGTACGTCCTGATCCAGTTTTCTGTGCGATACACCATCAAACAAATACTTGTAGACAACTTTATCAATTTGATTTTGATTGTACAAATCATATTCTCTTTTTCTGTTTGAACGTTTTAACGTTGGTATTATCATGATTTGACACCTTCATTTCTTTTAAAAGTTTGCACTTCTCACCCCAATCACATTCAACCACTTCTCCCCATCCCGACCTTCCCGCACATCCCCGGTCACAAAGGTCTCCACGACCTCAAGCCCGGCCACTGGTTCAATCAGCGCCGCCAGTCGTTTCTCATCCAAATCCGTAAAATACCGGCCGTTGCGTTCCCCTTCAAAATCCCCATATTTAAAGGAAGCATACAAATAGCCGCCGGGACGTAAGGCCCGGGCGATTTTCCGGAAGATCCCGGTCAGTTCGGCATAGGGCACATGGAGCAGTGAGGCGCAGGCCCAGACGCCGTCAAAAGCCTGGTAGCAATCCAGTTTTTCAAAGGTCTGGCAGAGCACTTCCTGGCCGATGTAATCTTCGGCCAGGCGGCAGCAGCCGGCCGAACCGTCGATCGCAGTGACCTGATAGCCGGCATCCAGAAAGGCTTTGGCATCCCGGCCGGAGCCGCAGCCCAGATCAAGGATGTGGGCCTGGATCGGCAGCAGCTTTAAAAAACGGCGGTGCAGTTTGCCAAGGTCGGCATCGATGGTGCCCTGGACAAAGGTCTGGGCGGACTGGTTGTAGTAGTAGAGGGTTTTACTGAGGTTTTTCGTCATGATCTTCTCCTAAAAATGGTTTGCTTATTGCTTTAGTTTTTCCAGCCGTTCTTTGTAAAAACGCTTGGTGCGGTAATCGATGATGTCTTTGAAGTGCCGGACAAATGTAGGGTTAGTGATAAAGCTTTCCAGTTCCGGCGCCAGATAGAAGCGGCTATCCTTTAGATAAAAGAATTCCCCGGCGGATTGAGCCAGAAAATGGACGGGGTTGCGTTTGGCCAGGCTGACGTATTCTCTTTTACCCCAGCTCATGGCATTGGCGGTGCTTTTATCGCGGAGCAGATCGACCCGGTTGGAGCCCTTTTCATAGAAGGCCTTAAAGCTCTGGTAAAGATCTTCGTCATCAATTTCTGTTTTCATCTGTCCACCGTTATAAAAAGCCAGCAGCACCGGCATCTTGTAAGTTTTTGACATGGCGGTGTTTTCGATGGTGGTGAGAAAGGCCTGTCCCGGGGTTCCCAGCAGCTCTTTTTCGGCCGTTGTTAACTGCCCGATTGTATCGAGAAAGGACAGATAATCGCGGAACGGATTGAGTTCTTTTTTGCTGCGGATCGTTTTATAGATCGTTTCATCCAGATGCACGTAGAGATCCAGCCGCAGCGGTCGTCGTCCCAATTCTTCAGTGATCCGGTAAAACTCATCGAGCACCCGGTCAGTAATTTTCTTCTGATCCCCGGCCATCTTTTTAAACAGATCAATCAGCTTAAAATCAAAATCCACCAGACAGTCGACCGGGTAGTCGGCTTCTTGTGGCAGCCGGAATCCGCTTTTGCCGGTGGGTTCGGGCTGTGCTTCGCTGGTCAGCAGAAAGGGCACCAGATTGGCTTTTTTATAATTTCCGATAAAATCTAGCACGTTGACATGGTTTTTGCCTCGGGTTTTGCGCAGTCCTCGGCCGAGTTGCTGCAAAAAAACAATCGGTGACTGGGTCGGCCTAAGAAACATCACCATATCAAGTTCAGGGATATCGAGCCCCTCGTTAAACATATCCACCGAAAAAACAACCGCAAGCTTGCCGGTTTTGAGATCGCTGATGGCCGCTTCCCGATCCTTTACCAGCTCCCGGTATTGCTCATTGACGGTGCCGCTAATCACCGCACAGCAACTGATCCCCTGCTCCTGGAAATAGCCGGTCATATAGAGGGCGTGGCGGCGGTTGATGCAGAAGCCCAGCGCCCGGCGGCTGCCATATTTGCCATAGTGCTTAAAAATCAGGTTGCCGCGTTTATTGACGCTGGCCAGTTGTGACAACTGGGTGCTGTCGTACTGCCCCTTGCAAAAGTCAACCTGGTCATAATCCAGATCGTCATAGATGCCGTAGTAGCGGAAGGGTGTAAGCCAGCCCTTGTTGATGGCTTCTTTAAGGCGGACTTCGTAAACGACGTTGTAGTCGCAGAGGGCAAAAACATCCTGATTATCCAGCCGCTCGGGGGTGGCGGTGAGTCCCAGTAAAAACTTGGGCCGGAAGTAATCGATGATGTTCTGATAATAGTCGGACACGGCGTGATGGAATTCATCGATGATCAAATAGTCAAAGGCATCCGGGGCAAAGGGGCCGTTGTCCAGATAGGCAGGATTCCCCAGGGTCTGCACCGAAGCGAAAATAATGTCGGCAGCGGTGTCTTTGCGGCTGCCATTAAAGTGGCCGGTGGTCAGCTCGCAGCGGACACATTTAAAGCTGTGTTCGGCCTGACTGAGGATTTCGTCGCGGTGGGCGACGAACAGAATCCGCGAAAAATCGCGGGAGTCAAAGGCAGCCAGAAAGGTTTTGCCAATCCCGGTGGCGGCAACAATCAGACCCTTGTCGAGTTTTTCGCGGCGAAAGTTTTTAAGGGCATAAAGGGCTTCTACCTGGGCGCCGGTCGGTTGGGGAAAGGCAATCAGTGGCGACGGCGCGGGCATAAGCGGAGCGACGATAAAGGCCGCCTGCCCCTGGGCGACGCGGTCATTCACTTCGGCCACGTCGTTGGCCGTTTCGCTGGCCGCCTCACTTTCTTCGATTTGCTGGATAATTTTTGGGCGAATCCATTGTTTTGAGTATTTTTTGAGCTCGGTATCATCAATGATCAGGGAATGATTAGTCAGCAGTTCTTCATAGGTATGTCGGAAGTATTCGCAATCACCGGGGTGCTCCCGGGAGTTAAGCCGATAATTCCACTCAATCCCATTGGTCAGGGCCGATTTTGACAGGTTGGAGGAACCGACAAAGACTTCTTCGTAATCGAGATAGCGAAAAAAGTAGGCTTTGGCGTGGAAGGAATGATTGGCAACATTATAAAAGCGCAGCTCCAGCCGGTCGCCCAGGGCATCCTTGAGCAGATACAGGGCTTCAGGCTGGGTGATGTTTAAATAATTGCCGCAGAGAATCCGGATCTTGACACCTTTATCGGCGGCGGTTTTGAGATCATCGAGCACCAGCTTAATACCTGAGACCATTAAAAAAGACACATTGATGTCTATTTGCTGGGCTTCGGTAAACGCTTTCTTGAGGTGCGGATAAAGGTGGTCGCTGGCGCCGGTAACGCAATTTGGATTAAATGGACTGGCTCCGATCTGATATGTTCCCATGGCTTCCTCTTTCTGTCTTTGTTACAGCACCCGCTTCCCGGCGTATTGGTAATAGCGCCTCGGTTCGGATGGTTTGATATTGTTCAAAAATATTTTTTTGTAAATGAAAGGCTTTCCTTTAATTATACGCTTTTATCACCAAATTTCAAAACATTATAACTAAAAAATCCACCTTTTTTATCAACATCAGCGCCTTATTTGAAATTTTCTGGTCAAAACTTTGACATATGCTAAACTTTTTGCTACCATCACCCCTATCAGGCTGAAAAAGCTCGCGTTATCATGATCGCCGGGATCTTGGTGATTGATACGCTGTAGCGAATCGGGCGCCTGCATAACAGCCTGAGGATAGGTGTACTGCTCATCACAGTACCGGCTGTATTGATCATACCTCATCGTTCTGCCCAAAAATGGTGCCGGTAGGACATTTTGCTGATTTTTCTCAAAAAATAAAAACCCGCCCGGCCATCACGGTGATGAGCGGGCGGGTTTGTTCCCTTTTCGCAACGGTCGCGGCCGGGGAGTTTTGGGGCAAGCCGCTCTCAGCCACGGGTCTTTTCGTCTTGCAGCGTTTTTATCAGGGCGCGGGCTTCGCTGTCACGGCCAGCCGGAACCAGCAAGCCGACCTGATCGTCAAATTCTGCCTTGCCGTAACGCATCCGCACGCTACTGTGATAGTGAAGCTTCAGGTAGTGCTGATCATTTTCTGTGCACAAGACCGCCGCCACCGCTGCTAGCGTATCGCGTTCATTAAAGACCGGGCAGAGATTGCCCCAGATCAAAAAATTGCGACCGATTTTACTTTGGCAGGGCATCCTCAAAATCCTTCGTTTTAGATACAGGTGATACAGGCTCCGCACGAGCCAGGGCAAGCCTACCGGCAGCAACAGCAAGAGCCCTTGCCAGAGCGGCCGGCCGGGAAACTCCAAATGCAGGATCACGGCAAAAATGGCACCGATCACCGCCAGACAGCCGGCCGTAAACGGTGCCAGCCAGCGGTTGCGCTGACGCTGCCAGGCCAGCACATCGCGGGCGACCTGGCGGGCTTCGGGGCGGGAATAGGTCCAGTCCACCAGTACCTGGTCTTCATCATACCGGCCCAACCGCTTGGCCTGGATGGCCAGCACCGGGACAAACAACAGCAAAAGCACAAAAAATCCCAGACCAATCCCCCTGACCTCCGCTACACCAATTAGCAAGCCGGCGACGATCGCCCCACCGGCTAACAGCAATAGTAGCAGCAACCACCAGCGAAAAACTGCTTTAACCATAAAACCTCCTCATTTCAATCCGTGTTCAGGGCACTTTCACAGCATCCGGTTCTCGGCAAAACTATAATAGCCTTCCCCGGCGACAATAATATGATCGACCACGGTAATGGCAATCGCTTCGGTAGCGGCTTTAATTTTCTTGGTCACCGCCACATCAGCGGCTGAGGGCTGGCGGCTGCCACCGGGATGGTTGTGGGCCAGGATGATACTGGCGGCCTGGTGGCGCAGGGCGGTTTCGACAATCAGCCGGGGGTAGACCGGGGCTTCGTTGATGGTGCCCTCATGGAGCAGGGTAGCCTGGTTGACCTGGTTCTGGCTGTCCAGGCAGATCACATAAAAGGCCTCGTTGAGGCGGCCGGTAAAGAGCGCCATGGTGTATTCGCCGGCGGCGGTGGTGCTGCTAAGCACCGCCTTTTGCTTAAACTTACCCTGCTGATAACGGCGCGCCAGGGCGGGCATCAGCGACAGCAGCAGGGCGGTGTTTTCGGTGACCCCGGCCTGACTGCAGAGGTCTCGCGGGTCGGCATCAAAGACCCCTGACAGCGAACCGTAATGGCCGATCAGGGCATGGGCCAGTTCGTTGGTATCCTTCATCGGAATGCAATAAAAGAGCAGCAGCTCCAGAATCTGATGATCTTCAAAAGAGTCGATGCCTTCCTTGATAACCCGGGTCTTGACCCGCTGGCGATGGCCTTTGTGGGGGTTTTTGTCCTTGTTTTTATCCATTTTTTGTCCCTTTCGCTGGTCTGATCAGTCGATTGACCGAAGTGACTGATTAAATGAAAGATTTAACTGATGCTTTAATTATACGGCATTCTGATCATTATGCAAAACAGTTCTGCTGTAAATTATCGTTTTTTTTGGCTTTTCTAAAACAGTGTCGCTAAAAAAAATTCCGGTCTGCCTTGATGCGGCAGACCGGAAAATGATTGTCTAAAACAGCTGCTGCTGACCGCCCTAATTTACTGGCAGCTTAAACACCGCGTCGTAGCTTTTGAAGTCATTGCCACGCACTTCCACATTGACGGTAATTTCACCGCTGGCATTGGCCAGCCCATAGGCGACTTGGGCGCCGACGGTTTTGGCCCCGATCGGGGTCTCCTTGGGATTGCCGGTGGTCATAAGCGGATAAGAGTCGGCCATTACCCCGCTACCATCGATCACTTTAAAACTGCTGGATGAGACATACAGCTCCATGATGCTTTTTTCGACCCCGATATTGCTATAATCATAGGTCAGGATCACAACCTGAGCCGGTATTTTATCCGAGAACTGGTTGCGGTCGTCGGTCAGACTGGCGGCGGTGAAGGTCAGATCAAAGAGGCCATCGACAGCCCAGGTTTCGCCAAGGCCGTAGACCTTTTTTTGCGGCTCGGTGGTTTTTTGGGGCTCTTCGGTGGCGGAGGGGGTCGTGGTGTTGTCGTCCGCGGTCGTGCTGGCTGCGCCCGGAGCGCTAGCGAAGAGACCGCCCAGATTGGCCAGGATGACGATAAAGCCGAGGCTAAAAATGACCGTCATGATCACCTTGGGGATCACAATAAACTGGCGGCTGAACCACAGCAGCGCAATTCCGACTGGCGGAAAAATAATCATCGCCAGGATAATCAGCCAGGATTTCTGCCACCAGCGGACTTCTTCCCAGTCATCTTCATCGTAAAAGGCATCGACCAGATAAAAGATCGCAAAGGCCCAAGACAAAAAGGCCCAGATATAGAGATCGCTGTAATTGCCGGCCATGGTACCGCCGAACAAGGCCGCGACCAGATAGAATCCCGCCGCTGTCAGGCCGCCGCCGGCTCGGTAAGAATTACGAGTGACCACCCCGACGATCCCGGCGATGATAAAGCAGGCGGCAACGATCACCCCAGCTGTGCCGCTGACACCACCACTGCCTTCGATGGTGTTAACCAGCCCGGCCGCGCAGGACTGAAACAGGACAAAAATCGACAGTACCATCGAAATAATACCGATAACCAGTTTTGCAATTTTCATATCTTTACCTCTTTCCCTTATTATTAGTCTTAGTATAACACTTCGGGCTGGTCAAAAATGGGACAGGTGACATTTTATTTTAATTTATTTTATTTTCTTTTGACGTAACCTGAGCAGTTGTCACGGTTGCGCGCTTCGCTTCTAAGCGATAAAGCGCGCCGACCTCTGTCTTAAATTCTGTCTATCGTTTTATTTTGTTCAAACAAAATAAATTTTATTTTTAGCCTTTTGTTTTGTTTGAACTTAGTTTTAAAAACCCCCATCCGGTCGTGTGTTCCGGCTGGGGGTTAGCGATGAAATAAATTGCTTTAGTCTGGCGGTGGGTCATCTGCGCCCAGGTCAGTGACTACCTGTATGAGGCGTTTGGGGATCGGCACGCCCAGGGCGGCATTTTGGTCGCTCGGCTCCATCACAGACTGATTTCAACCCGGTTGCGGCCCTTGTTTTTGGCGCTGTACATGGCTGTATCGGCGCGTTTTAGGACTTCCTCAAAGGGCTCGTCAGCGGTTCGCGGCAGTGATAAGCCGATGCTGACGGTATATTTGATGACCGTCCCGTTATCGAGACGCAGCTCACTGGCGGCGACACTTTCGCGCAGCCGCTTCGCCATCTGCAGGGCTTCTTCAAAATCGCTATGTTCGAGGCAGATGGCAAATTCTTCGCCACCGATGCGGCCGATCAGGTCGGTCTTGCGGACGTTCTTCTTACAAATCTCGGCAAAGCCCCACAGCGCCTGGTCGCCGACGGCATGACCATAGCTATCATTAATCTGTTTGAACAAATCAATATCCAGCATCAGCATTGCCCATTTTACCGCATCGGTCTGGTAGCGGATGGCATTGCGTCCCATTTGTTCAAAAAAGCTGCGGCGGTTATATACCTGGGTCAGGACATCCTCCTGGTAGAGCCGTGCCAGCAGCTGGCGATTGTGATATTCCTCGGTAATATCCTGCTTGATCCCGATAAATTTATAGAGCTGGCCTTCATCATCGAAAATCGGGGCAATAATCGCCTGTTCCCAGTAGGGCTGGCCATTTTTTTTGCGGTTCTGAAAAATCCCCTGCCAGTCCTGGCCGCCCAGAATTGTCTCCCAGAGCTTCTGATAATCGATCGCGACATCCCGATTCAGCTTGAGAATCCGGGGGTTCTGGCCGAGGGCTTCGTCACGGCGGTAGCCGGTGACCGCCTCAAAGGTATTATTAACATAGGTGATGGTGCCGTCGGGGTCGGTAATCACAACCATAATCGGCGACTGTTCAATCGCTGTTTGCAGCACCTTGACCTTTTTTTCAGCCTCGATGCGGTCGGTAATATCAAAGGACATGCCAATCACGCCGATGATCTCACCAGCATCGTCACGAAACGCCAGCTTGCTGGTATCGACCCAGCGCAGCCCCTGTTTGGTGACCAGCTTTTCAACGATGTTGAGCCCAACGATGTTGAGCCGCGGCTCACCGGATTCGATCACCGCCAGGTCATCCTGGTAATAGCGTTCTGCCAACTCCAGCGGGTAGATGGCACTGAGGTGTTGTCCTTCGAGCGCCGCTTTGGCCTGGCCATGCTCTTCCGCCATCGCCTTATTGACCCGGATAAAACGGTTTTCTCGGTCTTTATAGTAGATCATCCCCGGAATGTGATCAAGAATTGCTTCAAACTGGTCCGCCGCGAGCCGGCAGGCGGCTTGCCAGACTTTACGGCGCAGGTCCTGTTCGTTTTTTTCGGTGACATCAATCAGGATGCCGGCAATTTCGGGGTCGCCACCGCTGCCATCAGCCTTGTAAAGACCCTGATCAAGCACCCAGCGAACCCCGCCGTCGGCGCCAATAATCCGGTATTCGAGGGTAAAGGGGGTCGGTTTTTGTAACTGGGCGCTGATCGCCTGGCGGATTTTAGACTGATCATCGGGATGGATGATGCGATCGAGATCATTCGGGCTGCCACTGCTAAAGTAAGGATCTTGATAACCCGTCAAGGCTTTGATATTGTCGCTGATTTCCAGCACCCGACGCTGTTGGTCGCCACTGCAGCGGTAGGTAACGATCTGGAGATTGTTTAAAAATTGATCGATCATCGCTAGGACCTCCTGTCTGTCTGTATGGTTTAATTATCTGCTGAGTTTATCTGCTGAGTTTATCTACTAAGTTTATCTGCCGTTTTGCTTCCGCGCTGCCCGGCCTGATTGGGCTAGGCAGGCGCATTAACCGTTTGCAATTTTTTAATTATTTAAAATCATTATAATATAGTATGCGTTATTTTGCAAGCCTGAAAGCGAACGGACAGGGCTGCCAGTGGCAATGCTTAATTTGAACACATGATTGATATTTTCGAGATTTATCGGTGCTTTATTTCGATATCGCAATCAGCAATAATGACGATCTCATAACTCATAAATCGTGATCTTTGCGAATATCTGCAAAGACTATACCGGCTGGCTTGGTTCGGCCGACTTCTTTGTCTGCATAACCTTTTTCTAATTCTGCATGCAATTGTTCCTCATTCAAGACTGACAGATCGACCAGGCTTGTCGACGGAATTTTGACATCAAACGGCAGACCTTTCTGTAAAATGATCTGTTTATAAAACATATTGATTGCATTGGATGCGGGAATTCCTAGCACGGTTAAAATGCGCTCGGCTTCTTCCTTCACTTCCGGCTCGATTCTGGCATAGAGATTAGCTGATTTTGCCATTGCTTTTGCACTCCTTTCAAATCATACTTTTGTCCTTGCGAACGGACTGTGAGCTTTGTGTCGGTTCTTTTTAGTTTCGCGATGAGCTGGTATCATTTCTGCTTAGTTTTATTTAGTTTTATTATACCGATGTGTCCGCACAAAAGCAATACATTATCATTATTCTTAATGGTCGCCCTTGTTCTGCACGTGCCCCGCGGCCGCCAGCCCGGGGCGATCAAGGGTCGGGAACAGCCCCTGTTGAGGCGCTTGGGGATGGGCACCCCACTGTAATTTTTTGTTTGCTTTTGGGAATTAAAAAACCACCTGCCTTTTACGGTTGGTGGTTTTTGTTATTCTACATCGTTTGATTTTTCAATTCTCTCAGCTTTTTCTGACCGTGTGCCATAAATAAATGACCCCACGATTGAGCCGAGGCTCACGCCAGAAATCAAAGTTCCCGCCCATTCGGCTCCCTGAAGCACAGCATAGATGCCGCCCGAAACACCAACGATGCCAATCACAAAAGCGAATACAACACCCATTCGACTGTCTCTGACGTTAGAGTTAATTACCGCTTTTTCGAGTTGCTGTCTGTGAGTTGCCTGATTCTCTGCCATAGACAAGATCCGTTCAGCTGCCCCCGGAACAACTTCTTCATATCCCCTGAGTATTTGAGGATGTGGTAAAGGCCCCGAAAACCGTTCTTCGCGTGTCATTTGCATGACGATTGATAGCAGTTCTTCTTTTGACTTTTGCTCTAGCTCCTCTGCCTCTATACAATCAACATCATCGCTTTCGTCAAGATTAATCAATTCGGCTGTTTTATTTTTTCTCTCTGCCATTGTAATTTTTCAATGCCTCCTTGATATCGCCGCCAACCATGCTCCAATCAGATTTCAAAGCTTTGTGATCGGCCATCATCCCGGAGTCGCTATTGTTATAAATATTTCGCGTAGACCTTAGATCGATCGCCCTTCCAAACCCCCGGAGTAAGCTCGGCCTGGCAAAAAGAAAATCTGTTTTGTTCATTTCAGCACCTCCTTGTTCGCATTTGCTTAACAATATGTATAGTATCATCAAAAACTTAAAATTTCAACAAGTAAGGCGGGTAATATTTGGCGATCAAGGGGGCAATCAAGGGGACGGTTCTTTTGTGCAATCAAGGGGACGGTTCTTTTGTGTCTTACAGCCACGTCGTAGCTGTCGGCATCGGTGGCGGCGGCTTTGACAGCGCTGGTCATAATGATAATCGCATCACTCATAAATCGTGATCTTTGCGCATATCGGCAAAGACTATACCGGCCGGCTTGGTTCGGCCGCCAGCCCGCGGGCATGGAGCCGATAAACCCAGCGGAGGTCGTAGCCCATCGCCGCGGCGATCTCAGTAAAGGGCTGATCATTGATGTAACGGCGGGTCAGGATTTCCTTGATCTGGGCGCTTTCGTGGCTGTCGATGGCAGCCATCAGCGCCTGATTGAGGGTTTCTATCTGGCGGCTGTCGCGGGCAATGGCCGCCCGCAGGGCGGCCAGCTGGGTGCGACTGCGGTGACTGGTGGCCGGGGTGGCGCGGTAGATCAGCGCTAACTGTTTTTGGGTGTGAGCCCGGTATTGGCGGTTGCGCCAGATCCGTGCCTGGACTTCGGTGATCGCCGCTTTGATGGTTTTAATCGACATGGTACCTCCTTGGGATTGACGCTTCCGGGACGATTCGTCACATTTGCTGTTTGAGACCGACCTTGCGGGCGGGCAATGACCGCCCCTAGGGGATGATTAGCAGCCTTTGATTTGTTAGCTCATGGCAATTCAGATTCGATAAACGCTATGCAATTGTTTTCTTTTTTTCAACTTGATCAGGATTTTTAGACAGGGTTGAAAGGGTTGGGGGCTAAAAAAAACCATCTGTCGATTTTAATTTTATAGTCCTTAGGAGCAAAAACTTCGAAAACCCTTTCACCCTTTCAAATGCCTTTCTAATCGCATTTAACCCTGTCCAAACGTTGTCCAAACGTTGTCCAAACGCTGTCGTTTTGGTGTTTTCAGGATAACGATTTCGCCTCTTTATCTCATTCTGTGCATCCTCAGGAGAAATCCTCAAAATCTTCGAGGTCAATACCAAGATACATGGTTCGTCGGGTGACTTTTTCCCTGATTTTTTCCAGCTTTCCAAAACTTTCTTTTAACTCCATCCAAAAGCGTTTCTGGCTAACCGGCCGCAACCCTGATGCAGTGCTGTATTGCTGATAACCATGATAGAGGCTGGCCGCCGAGGCCTGCCGGCCATCAGCCACCAGACAGCAGTCCTCGACAAAGGACAGCACCGAGCTGCCAGCCACCCGGTAGCGATCCAGCGCCGCCCGGCTGGCGGTCGACTCACTAAAGCGATAGCCATTGTCAATCAGCCGCGCAAGCCCGGCCAGCGCCCAGTTTAAAATCCCCGGCGCCTCCGCAGCCAGCTTATCCTTTAAATAGTGGTCGCGCTGCTCAGCCGGCTTGGGCGGGCCAAAGGGGATGATCACCAGCCGGCGGTAAAAGGCCTCGCTGCGATCACCGAGATTTTTGGGGATGCTGTTGCAGGAAAAAACCAGCCGGGCAGTGGTCTTAAAGGCGTGGGGATCCTTGTTCTTACGCTGGTCGGTCAGCCAGTCCTCGCCGGTAATGCTTTTAAAGAGGCTGCTGTCCTCAATACTGCGCGACAGCAGATCGGCAAAAATATTGGCCAGTCGACCGTCCAGCTCGGCGGTCAAAAACTTCTCGCCCAGTTTCTGCCAGGAAATATTAGAGACATTGGCCTGACCCAAGAGCAGCTCCTGGATCACTGCCAGCAGCGTCGATTTGCCGGCGCCGCCTTCACCGACCAGCACAAAGGCCTTCTGGGCGCGGGTTTCGGGGATCAGCAAATAGCCGCACAGTTCCTGGACGACCAGCTGGGTGGCCGGATCCAGACAGTCGTTGAGAAAGGCCGCAAAAATCGGCGCCGCGGCATCGGGATCATAGCAAACCGCCAGCTGGATCGTCGTCAGCAGCTCGGGATCGTGGGGCGCAAGCGTGCCGGTGCGCCAATCGTAAAGGCCGTTTTTAAGATTGATCAGCGCCTTGTTGACATTGAGGCGGTCGGGGCTACAGAGCATTTCCATCGTCCACTGGCCATGGATGTCGTTGATCTGGGACATCTCAACATCATCGACGCGCAGGTATTTGCGGACGATATGCTTGACGTGGAGGGGATCGACTTTTTTGTAGACGCCCTCCAGATACTGATAATAACATTGCCGCGAATAGATGATTTTTTTGTTGGCCGCTAGGGCGTTGGCCAGGACCCCGGGGATCAGCCGCAGACCAGTCCGGGTTTTTTGATACCAGGGCGGCAGCGGCGGCTGACCCAGATCGCGCGGTCGCCGCCCCGGACAGACCCCCCGCTGTGGACAGCAAAAGCCCCACTGCTCGATCGTTTCACAAGTAAAGGGCTGGCTGCCGGATTGCCGGTAGTGGGCAATCTTGGCCGCGGTGGCAGCAAAGCTATAACCGGGATGGGGTGCCGACAGCCGCTGGATGGCGGCCTCACCACCGGGGACATCGGCCAGATTGGTGATCAGCGGGTACCACAGCGGTTCCGGCAAAGTCGCGGCGGTTTCCTGACAATATTTGATAAAGGCACAGGTCCGCAGCAGCCGCTCCAGGTCAAAATCCCCCAGCGGCGCCTTCAGATCAACTACCGGCGGGGATTTGGCTGGCGCCTGCGGATTTCCGGGGGCGGCGGTAGTAACCCGAAACTGGACCTCATCGGGATGCAGTTTACTCAGCACCGCCTGCAGCGCCGCCTGACGATAACGCCGCTGTGGTTCAAACAACAGGCAGGCAACCGCCACCGGCTCACCCTTGCAGTGGTAAAAGCCCGGCAACCGCATCACCCGGCTGCGGTTGGCAATCACCGGATCACCGGCAAAATGAACCGCCAATTGTTTTTGCAGGGTTCGAAAGCCAGCCAGGTTAGGGTCGGCGGCGGTGTCCGGGCTGTTGGTATGGGGTGGTGGGGCGGGCATTGCTGGCCCGGGGGCATCAGATGCTGCCATCAGCCAATAGCCATGCAGGGACTTGCGGGTTTGCACGACAATCGATGGCGGCAGCGGAAAAGCCATTAAGGTATCCCACTGCTGAGCCAGCGGCAAGTTGTCGGCCTCGACAAAATGAGCGGTCACCCGGCTGATCTCGGCATCGCGATGGCCACCCTGGTTGACCACAAAAAAGACCCCCCGCTGCTGTTCCTGATTGACCCGGTGCAGCTCGGCGACAAGCTTTGCCAAAGCCGGATCGTCAGCCCCCGCAAGGGTATAATTTTTGCCACCGCCGCCACCCTGATCACAAAAAGTCCGCAGCCCATAGGGCCCCGGGCCAAAAGCCGCCAGAAACGCCGCCGGACTAATCTGTAGCGGGCTGATCTGTCCCCATTTCTTTGCCTCTCTATTTATCTCGGTATTTGCCTCGCTATTTGTCTCGCTATTATTCACACTATTTGTATCACTATAACAAGTCTCTTTCATCGCTTTTCTCCAAAAAATCTATATTTTACAACCGGGTCCACAACTAACCTTGATTCAGGGGACGACATTTATCACATCATGTTGTCCGCATCGGAGCGGACACGGCCTAGCCTGCGTGGAGGCAACGAGCCAATCACAAGCTGGCTTGTAGTTGGCGACTGCCCACGACTAATAAGAAATCTTATTTCTTATTATATAAGTTGAATTAAAGAATTTTGCAAATCGAACTGGAATTGTCCCGTGTGTGGGCGATCACGGATCGCCCCTACGATAAATCTTTAATACGACATATATAGTGTCCGATTCCGCAGCGAACAACAGCTTGAAAATGGTCGGACCCGACCACCACTCCTCAACAGAGCCGATATTTCAGTGAGGCAACAACCCCATGCCAGGCATCACCCAGTACCGACAATGACCAAGGGGTCAGACCCTTGTTACATCATGTTGTTCGCATCGGAGCGGACACGGCCTAGCCTGTCCGATTTTCGCGAAGGCAACGAGCCAATCATAAGCTTGCTTATAGTTGGCGACTGCCCGCGACCAATGCGAAAGGAGCGTAGCGAATTTCGCATGGCGCAGCGAACAACAGATTAACAATTGATCGGTACGTTAGTGTGGCACCACCCTTTAGGCTACGACAGCCCCGACCACCTCCTGCTACTCGGCCGGCGCCCACGCCGCCAGCGACCCATAGCGGTCGCCGACTGTGACTTCAACGGCCAGCGGCACATCAAAGCCCGGGAAGGGCGGAGCCGCCATCACCGCGCCGATCCAGGCAATCGCTGGCGCCAGGTGGCTGGTCTCGACCTCAAAGACAATCTCATCATGAACCGTCAGCAGCGGGTGAATCTGTGGCCACTGCCCCAGTCCCGCCTCCAGCCGCACCATTGCCAGCTTTAAGATATCGGCGGCCGTCCCCTGGATCGGGTGGTTTAGGGCGGCCCGCTCAAAATGCCGCTGCAGCCCCTCATCCGGCGCATTGATCCCCGGCAGACAGCGCCGCCGGCCCAGCGCCGTGTCAACCGTCTCGCGATAACGGGCTGCCGCTTTGGTCTGCTGCTGCCAGGGCGCAAGCCCCGGATAAGCCAGCAGCAGATTAAAAATCATCGCCTGACAGGCTTCAAGGCTGAGGTTCAGGCCGGCCTTAACCCGCAAAATATCCTGCAGACCGCGGGGATAAAGGCCGTAAAAAATCCCAAAGTTGATATTCTTGGCGACCGTCCGGCGCGCCTTATAATCAGGATGGCTCTTATCAAGCGCCTCCGCCAGGCTGATCCCATAAACCGCCGCTGTCGTGACCGCGTGGATATCGCCACCCTCGCGGTAGACCGCCAGCATATTGGGGTCGCCGGTAAACCAGGCGCCGATGCGCAGCTCGATCTGGCTGTAATCAACCGCCACCAGGGTCATGCCCGGCCGCGCCATCAAAAAATCCCGGACGGTAATGCCGTGGGCCGGCCCGGCCGGCAGGTTCTGACAATTGGGATTAGCACTGCTAAAGCGGTCCGTCGTCGTCCCCAGCGGAAACAACTGGCTGTGGATGGCGCCGCTGGCGGGGTTAATTTTTTCAGCCAGCCCCAGCACATAGGTTTTGTAGAGTTTGCCCAGGCCCCGATAGGCGCTGATCGCTTTCAAATATGCCCCAGCCGCAAGCCCCTGGGCCCGGCAATAGGCCAGCAGCTGGCCGATGGCATCCTCATCCAGGGCGGCCTTGCCGGTCTCGGTGTACTTCACTACCGGCAGCTCCAGGTCTTCAAACAGATAGGCCTTAAGATCATTGGTGGCAGCGTTTTTACCAACCTGCACCGGCCGGCTGCCCCCGCTTTCTAAAACCTTCTGATACCGTTTAAGCCGGTCCCGGCAGGCGCCCGCCGCGGCAGCAATCCCGGCCTGATCGACTAAAAAGCCGCGTTGCTCAATCCGCGCCGTAAACAGCGCCACCGGGCTTTCAATCGCCTTGACCAGTTTTTCATGGGCGGGGATGTTTTTTTGAAACCAGTCGTTTTCCAGATCATAGAGGCGGCGCGCCAGATCGGCATCAGCACAGGCATACGCAATCGTCGCCGCGGCCCTAGGGTCAAGATCAGCAAACGAGCCCAGCCCGACAACATCAACAAAGCTCGGCAGATTAAGCCCCCACCAGTCCCGCGCCAGCGTCTTTAAGCCGACCTCAGCCAGCTTGCGAAAATGCCCTTGTTGCCGATAAATCAGCAGCGCCGCGGCCATCGTGTCATAGACCGGCGGCACCAGGGCAATCCCCCGCGCCAGCAAAAACTTGGCCTCAAAGGCCAGATTATGGGCGACTTTAACCACCCCCGAATGCTCAAAAAGCCGCCGCCGCAAAAAATCAAAAACCGCTTCGGCATCGGCATTAAGGCCAACCCCCTCCGGGTCATGGTGGCCAAGCGGAATATAGATGGCATCATAGCCATTATTCTTGGCCATTGTGCTAGCAACCGCCAAAGAAATCCCGACAATCTCGCCCCGATGGGGATCCAGCGCCGCCCTACGATCATCCCGCCAGGCCGCCGCCGGTGCCGTCTCAAAATCAAAGGCAATCACCGTGGCACCGGACAGATACGCGTCCAGCACCGCCAGATCAGTGACCAGGCCATACTGTGTTTCTTGAATGTTCATCTCTTACCTCTTTCTCATTAAATTATCTGATCAATTTTAACAAAAAAAACCGAATGAGGTTAATGCCTGCGGCAGCAGGTTAATTAACGTCATTCGGTAGGTCAGTGGCACAGTATCGGCCCTATTTAACTCGAAATGTGGTTACATTCGATTCTATTTGTATGCCCTGGCCGACCAGCGGACAGAGTGCGATCTTTCAATATTATTCACTGATCTTACAGCAAGTCTGTGAATTCTCTCCTCAATACATTAACATTTCTGTCTATAAATATTTCTGGCGTGTTCTCACACGTTTTCTCAGTGTCTTTGACACCGTTTTATGATTGTCGCAACGACAATTTTTCTAAACGTTTAGTTTTGTGTTAATTCCGGTTCGGAATCGTGATTCTCTGACAGCAACACAACCAACTGTCGATTATCCCGGGAACATTTAAAGCGTAAATCCAGTTTGTTCTCCACAACCGCGTCAAACAGGCGTTGTTCACAATTGGGGCAGCGAATTTTTTGATGTTGATTTTCAAAATCAAGCAGCTCCGGCGACCCTGACTCTAGAAATGAATGGTGATGATTATCAATCCTGACCATGACCACTTTTTTGGCCCGGGCGCATTTGAGGGCGACCATACTGGCACCGTCATGGTGACGATAATCAAACAGGTACCCGACACAATGCTTCTTCTTCTCGAGATCCGCATACCGGCAAGTCAGCCGGTGTGGACAATCCACCCGCACAAAATCTTTGAAGCACTCCCCCCGCAATTCCGACGACACATCCATCAAGTTTATCCCATCACTAAAAAAAATATCCAATGGGTCCTCCTTTAATCGTTTTTTTTTATGTCGACAGCCTCATGATGTCCCAACCCCCTTTCGCTATTATGGTTACATTATATCATCTATGGCAATTCTCAGAAAGATATTTCTGGTATTTTAAAAAAAATTTTTGACATTTTTTTTGCTATTAAAAACGCTCGCATTTCTAATTAAATTCAAGTAAAATAAAATATAGTGTGCATATCTGCCATATTTTTGTCGTTCTAGCCAAATTGCAGGTTTTTAAAGTAGCTGTATCACTTTTGTGATACTTGCCAACTTGTTGTTAATATAGCAATATTGATTATTCTGCTGAATTAATGCGCACTACGTTTTTCACTTAAGCAACGCCTAAGGTTGATGGTTTTTCCTGATCCGCTTTCCGATTTGTGTTCCCGCAAAACCATGCAAACAAAGTGAGATGCTCCTCTTGTCTTAGTCAGTTTAAATAAAAACTGGCTATGTCCAGGAGGAGCATTTTTTATTCAGTCTACTTTTTTATTCAGTCCGCCTGACGCTGAGCTGTTTACTGCGGTTCAGGTTTTTTTTAGTATTTATCCAGATCATCTAACCGGATGGTTGGTTCCGCCAGTGCTGGGCTGTGTGCTTTCGCTGCTGGGGTAACTGCTTTTTTTACCGGCGAACCGGTTTTTTTTGCGTTTTTAATTTTAAACGCATCGACCATTTGTTTGAGCATTTCCGCCTGTCCGGACAGCTCTTCGCTGGCGGCAGCGCTTTCTTCGGCTGTCGCCGAGTTGGTCTGAACCACGGTCGAGACCTGTTCGATCCCCTGGGTAATCTGAGCGATTTCCGAGGCCTGATCGTTGGAGGCCCGGGCAATGCTACCAACCAGCCCGGTTACCTGTTCGATTTCATTCAAAATTTCTTTGAGACTTTCTTCGGTTTGATCGGCAATTTTGGTGCCGGCCTGGACCTTGTCAATGGAGCCTTCAATCAGACCGGTCGTTTCCTTGGCGGCCTCGGCACTGCGGGCTGCCAGCGTTCTGACTTCTTCCGCAACAACGGCAAAACCCTTACCATGCTGGCCGGCCCGGGCGGCTTCAACCGCGGCATTGAGCGCCAGAATATTCGTCTGGAAGGCGATGTCATCGATGACTTTGATAATCTTCGAAATACTTTTTGACGACTCATTGATATCAACCATCGCGGCGACCATTTTATGCATCTGATCATTCCCCACTTCGGCATTACTGCGGACCCGCATCGCCAGTTCGTTGGCCTGATTGGCATTGATAGCGTTACGCTTGGTTTCACCTGCCACTTCTTCAATCGAGGCGGTCAGCTCTTGAATCGACGAGGCCTGCTCGGTGGTGCCCTGCGATAAGGCCTGACCGCCATCAGAAATTTGCTGGGAGCCAATTTCAACCTGGCCGGCGGCAATGTTAATGTCCGACATGGTGGCACTAAGGCTACTGGTAATATCGTTCAGGGCTGTTTTAATAGCCTGGAAGTCCCCCAGGTAATCATCAGTGATGTGCTGATCAAGGTTGCCCCGGCCGATTTCTTCGAGGGTGTGGGTGATTTCCCCCACATAGCGTTTGAGGAAGGCCACGGTCTGGTTCATGCTGTCCTTGATAACGGTATAATCACCCTGATAATGGCCGACCATGCCGGTGTTCAGGTTCCCCTGAGCCAGTTCGTTTAAGGTCGCCGAGGCTTCCTGAACTGGTGCCACGACGGCATCCAGAGTGGCATTCACGCCGTCGACAATCCGGGCAAAGTCGCCCTGATGTTTGCTGGCATCGGCCCGGGTATCGAGCTTGCCGTCAATGCCGGCCTGAGCGAGCCGGGTGGCATCATTTATCAGATTGCCGATGGCACTTTTTACCTCCGCTAAACTATTACCAATTGCCTTAAATTGGGCATTGACCTCCGCGGTGTATTCATCCGCTTCTGCAATTGCCATATCAAAACCAACATCCCCTTGGGATAACAGAATCAGGTTGTTTTCCAATCGTGTCACTTCATTTTTGGTATAGTCGCTGACCCGGATCATCGATGTCAGATCGGTGACCACTTCAACGAAACCGACATTTTCGCCTTTGGCATTCTTGAGGTAGGCGGTATCCTGCTTATTGCTTTTGCCACACCATTCAAAAAAGCTGTCCGTTAAGCCCTGATCAACCAATCGTCGGATCCCACAGCCTTCGGTGCGGCAGATATCTGCGCCGGTATTGTAGCAGTCCATACCCCGGGCGGAATCCCGATCTTTAATGACATTGCCGGCGATCATATTGTCTTCAAACGGTTTGTTCATAAATGTCCATTTCATGTTATTATCGGTGACATGAATGGGGAAAGGCACCGCATCGATAATTGCTTCATACCAGACCATTTTATCCACCACGGTATCAAGGGTGGCATTGACCCCCTCAACCACTTCTTTATAACCGCCGTTAAAGGCTTCGGCATTCCCCCGGGTATCCCATTTACCGTTAATGGCGGCCTGGGACAGCATGGTTGCTTCGGCAATCAGACTACGAATCGTTTCGATGGTCTTTTTAAGTGCCGGGGCGATTTCATCCTCAGGGTCACGGAGTTCAATATTGGCCGAAACATCCCCTTCAGAAATCTGATTCATGGTGCCGATAACTTTAATTTGCAGATCCTCGGCCATCTCATCCATGGCAATGGCCATTTCACCAATTTCATCCCGGGTGTCCATGTTTAACCGTTCGCCAAGGTGACCTCGCCGGATTTCTTTGATCATATGCGCGGCTTTTTTAAGGGGCCGGCTGATGGACATACTCAGGAACAGTCCGAGTGCAATGGCGACCACCGCACCGCCAATCATCATCATCGTCATGGTGGCAATAACGTTATTGGCCAGCTCGCTGTTGGCACTTTCCTGGGCTTTGGCTCCATCCACCTTCATGGCAACGATCTTGGCGATGGCCTCCTGTTCGGCCCGGGAAGCAATGCCCGCGGGACTGTCCTCCGTCATCAGTGCCCACGCTTCAGCGTCGCGATTTTCGGTGGCCAGGCTGATAATCGTTTCCAGCTCGGTCTCATAGTCTTTTTTGGCATCCTGAAATGTCTGAAAGACCAACCGCATTTCCTCAGATACAATGCGCTCTTCAAAATCAGCGGCGATAGCTTCTATTTCAGCTTGACGCTCATAGATTTTATCGACATTACTTTTAATCGTCGCGGCATCGTTTGCCGTAATCATATCCCGGGCATTGACTCGCATCCGATGAAATGCGGTGGAGATATCACCAATCTGGGCCAATGGCACCGTCATGTTTTCAAACAGCACCTTGTCCGCTGCGCTCATCGTTCTGAGGTTGCTAATCCCCATGAACCCGACAAGCCCGACAACCGCCGCCACCATCATAAAACCACTTAGAATCTTAGTTGTGATCTTCCTGTCATAAAACCATTTCATCCCTAAACCTCCTGCAATAATTTGCAACCGTTTTCTTTTTTCGCTCTTTTTCTGATTTTCTAACCATTTAATTTTTCCCGCTCCGGCGCTTATTCCAATCTTATTAAAATAATCGCCATACCGAATCGCCAAATATTATACGGATGTAAAATATTACAGTTTATTATACGATTATTTATGCATATTAACAAGATAAATTATCACCTGTATTATGCAAAGTTTACTTTTTATGTGATCTGAACACGCGCCGGTGAAACACTAGGCCGTACCTGACACCAGCCCGACAAACACCAGCACCAGTTCCGGATCAAACTGGCTGCCGGCGTGGTTTTGCAGTTCGGCGATCGCCGCTTCTGGTGAGAGCACCGGCTTGTAGCTACGATCACTGGTCATCGCATCATAAGCATCGGCAATCGCGCAGATCCGCGCCGGCAGCGGGATCGCGTCAGCTTTGAGACCTTTGGGATAGCCACTGCCATCCCAACGCTCATGGTGCGCCAGAACATAATCGGCAATCGCGGTTAATTCGTTATTGGTGCAGAGAATCCGGTAACCGACTTCGGCGTGGTTTTTCATCTCCAGCCATTCGGCATCGCTCAGCTGGCCGGGTTTATTGAGGATGGTATCGGAAATGGCAATTTTGCCGATATCGTGGAGTAGCCCAAAGGCTTTTAGCTCCTTGATCTGATATGCTTCCATCCCCAGCGCTGCACCGATCCTTTCACAGCGTTCTGAGACCTGTCGGGCATGGACTTCCTCGCGATTGCTTTTCTGATGCAGGGCAGCAACGATATTATCGATGACCCGGCCTTTGATGCTTGGCCCCTCATAGAGTTTGTCGTGGTACATCATATCCTCTGCTTTTTTGAAGAGTTCATGGATATCGTCGGCGGCACTGGTCTTGGTTTCAGACCCGAATGAAACCGAGATCTCCAGACCCTCGATGCTTTCCTTTTGCAAGAGTTCTTTAATCCGATTGATCAGTTTAGCGGCTTCTAAGGCGTCGGTTCTGGGAAAGAGCATGATAAACTCGTCGCCGCCGATCCGGGCAACGATGTCATCAGCCCGACATGCGTCGGTCAGGACTTTGGCCGTCTTGATTAACAGTTGGTCGCCACTTGCATGGCCAAAGGAATCGTTGATCAGTTTCAGGCCATTAACATCGCTCATCACAATCGACAGCGGCCAGTTTCTGGGATTATCCAGCCGCACCAGTTCTTCTTCATAAAAACGACGATTATAGAGGCCGGTGAGATGGTCATGAAAGCTGAGATAGGCAATTTGGTCGAGGTTTTTTCGCTTTTCAGTAAAATCCCGAAAGACTAATACTACCCCGGTCACTTGACCCTGTTCATCGATGATCGGGGCGGCGCTGTCTTCGATCACCCGTTCAACACCGTCTTTAGCAATCAGCAGGGTATGATTGGCCAGCTCGATGATTGTCTTGCTTGCCAATACCTTAGCAACCGGGTTATCACAGCTTTCGCGGGTAAACTCATTGATAATCTGAAAGACTGCTTCAATCGGCTGTCCCAGGGCTTGATCCTGAGTCCAGCCAGTCAGTTGTTGGGCAACTTTGTTCATGATTAAGACCCGCCCTTGGGTGTCGGTCGAGATAACCGCGTCACCGATCGAAAACAGGGTCGTTCTAAAGAGTTCTTTTTCATTGTAAAGCTGGTTTTCGAAGGTCTTCTGTTGGGTGATATCCTGAAGGATGCAATGGGTCTGCTTAAAGGCGCCATCCGCATCATAACCAATCTTGCCGTCAAAGGCGATCGTCAGCCGCTGGCCGTCCTTGGTTTTCATCTCAAACTCACTGTGGATGTAGCCCTGGGCTTTAAAAAGCGGAAAGCGCTTACGAAAGCCCTCGACATATTCGGGGCAGAGAAAATCGCCAAACCACTTACCGATCACTTCTGCTTTTTGATAACCTAAAATTTCCAGCCATTTGGGATTGACTTCAATAAAATGACCATCAAAATCGAGCGACTGATAGCCCAGCGGTGCCTTGGTAAAGAGCATTTTAAATCTTTCTTCACTCTCCCGCAGTTCGGCTTCGACCCGCTGCTGCTCGCGGAGCATCCGCGCCAAACTAAAGTTGTGAAAACCCAAGTCGGAGATCATTGCGCCCAGCTTGGCATGATAGGACATCACCGCTTTAACCGTCTCGCGATCATAGCGGGGTACCCGGTCAAGGGCAGCCAGATAGGCGGCCTCATCAAAACCATAGCGGCGCGCCTGCTGGCGGAAGAACTCCTGATCCAGGGCTTCATCGGCATAGATAAACTGACCAAAATAGATATTGCCAAGCTGCTGGCCAGCGACCACAATCGGCGAGGACATATCCCACATGCCATTTTTGCAGCGGTAGGATAAGAAAGTGCCCGGTTCGGTGGCGCGCGCCAGAAGGGTATCGCTCTCGACGCAATTCCGAGCGGTTTCAGGATGACAGCGATGAAACTTGGTGCAGATGTCCTGCCAACCGACGCTGACCAGCACCTGCCCCTTGCTGTCGACGATGGCAGCCAGCATCCCGGTGATTTGATGAAAATTCTCCAGCAACGACTGGACCGCGGCCACATCAATAATCTCGGCGAGCTCTAATTCATCGTCACCGTTCGGTGCTTCAATCGTGGCTGTCAGCTGCTGGTCAGCAGTTGCCGCGCTGGCCTTTAGCACTGTCTCGGGGTGCTTTCCTGGTTCACCATTCATGCGATTCACTTCCTTTTTTATTACAGCTTAATTATTCACCTAATTTTTTACCCCTTTTAGGTTTATTCAAACAGCGTTTTTAACTACGGCAGGAATTTATTTTGGGGGGCTTGCCTGACGATAAAATGAAGGTCTGCTAGATTGCTATCGCAACACCAGCAAGACCTTCATCAATGATTGTGGTTTTAGTATTTGGGGTTTTAGTATTTATCATCGTCCCGGTCATCTAAATTGATCCGCGGCGGAGCCGGCGCGGAGCTGGCAGCCGGTGTCAGTGGCGCCGGCTTTGGTTGTCGATTGGCCGCTTGTTTTTTTATATCTTTGATTTTAAAGGCATCAACCATCTGTTTAAGCACTTCTGCCTGGCCAGACAATTCTTGGCTGGCGGCGGCGCTTTCTTCGGCTGTCGCCGAATTGGTTTGAACGACTGTCGAAACCTGTTCGATCCCGCTGGTGATCTGGGCAATTTCGGTGGCCTGATCATTGGAAGCGCGGGCAATGTTGCCAACCAGATCAGCCACTTTTTCGATTTCCTGTAAAATCTCAATCAGGCTGGCTTCGGTTTGATCGGCTATTTTAGCACCCACCTCGACCTTGTTAATCGATCCTTCGATCAGACCGGTGGTTTCTTTGGCAGCGGCAGCGCTGCGGCCAGCGAGGCTGCGGACTTCTTCGGCAACCACGGCAAAGCCTTTACCGTGTTGACCAGCCCGGGCTGCTTCAACGGCGGCGTTAAGGGCCAAAATATTGGTCTGGAAGGCGATGTCATCAATGACCTTGATGACTTTAGAAATACTATGGGACGCTTCATTAATGTCAGCCATGGCGGCCACCATTTTTTGCATTTGTTGGTTGCCGTACTGAGCACTGCTGCGGACTTCGATCGCCCGTTGATTGGCTTGATTGGCATTGACGGCGTTTTTCTTGGTTTCGCTGGCGACCTCATCGATGGAGGCAGTCAGCTGCTCGATCGCGCTGGCCTGTTCGGTGGTTCCCTGGGAGAGCGCCTGGCCGCCATCAGAAATCTGCTGGGAGCCGCTTTCGACCTGACCGGCGGCGATGTTGATCTCGGTCATGGTTGCGCTGAGATTGGCGGTGATTTGGTTTAAGGCCTTTTTAATGGCCTGGAAGTCGCCCAGGTAATCGGTGCTAATGTGCTGATCAAGGTTGCCCTGCCCGATTTCTTCGAGGATCGCAGTAATTTCTTCAACATAACGTTTGAGGAAGGAAATGGTCTGGTTCATATCCGCTTTGATAATCGCGTAGTCGCCCTGATAACTGCCGACCATGGCGCTATTGAGGTTGCCCTGAGCCAGTTGCTGCAGGGTCATCGAGGCTTCGTTAAGGGGCGCTGCCACGGCATCAAGGGTCTGGTTCAAGCCGGCGATAACCTTGGCATATTCCCCCGAAAATCCTGTCAGGTCGCTACGATGACTGAGGTTCCCGGCAATCGCGTGACTGGCCATGGCCTCGGTTTCAGCGACTAAATTGACAATATTTTGAAGCATGGCAATAATCGCGGGGCTCAGTTGGTCTTTATCACCGCGGGCGCCAAGTTTTTTGAGTAATGGCAGATCGCTCATATTCCCTGCAGCAATCTTATTGGCAATCGTGACAATGCTGGCCAGCCGCTCACAGACTTCATTGATGGATCGGCCAATTTCAGCGTAAATGCCCGGATAATTGGTCTCCATCGTCTCTGAATAATCATTCAGTGCCAATTTCCCGAGGATCCGTTTGCCTTCTTCAAGGGCTCCCAGACCGTCGATGCAGGCATTGATACTATTTTTGATGGCATTAAAATCACCCTGGTAGGTAGCGGTGATCAGGGGCGGAATGTCGCCTTTGCCAATCCGCTCGATATAGTCCGCCGCGACATGCAGCGGACCGACCACCGCATCGAGGGTATCATTGACCCCAGCGACGATTTCTTTAAAGCCGCCACTAAAACGGTCGGCATCGCCGCGGCTATCAAGCTGCCCCGCCACTGCGGCAGCCGACAGCTGCTTGGCTTCAGCAATCAGGTTGCCGATGTTTTCGATGGTTTGTTTAAGGGCCGGTGTGATTTCATCCCGGGGTCCCTGGGCTTTTATCTCGGCCGTGAGGTCGCCAACGGCAATCTGATTCAGGCTGCCAATCAAGGTCAATTGCAGGGTATCCGCAAATTGATCGAGGGCTACCGCCATTTGACCAATTTCATTGGTCGGTTTCATCTTTAGGCGCGTCCCCAAATAGCCCTGCCTCATTTCCTGAATCATCTGATTGACCGCCTTAACCGGTCTGGTCACGGAATTTGAAATTCTATAAAGCACCAGCGCCAGGATCAAAAAGATCAGCAGCCCAATCCCGGCAATCAGTAGCATATTATTGGTAACGGCAGACTGTACATTTGCCATCGAGTAACCGATCGTAATCGCCCCGACCAGGTCACCATTGATGGTCAGTGGATAATTCACCTCATAGACATCGATATCCAGATCTTCATAATAGTATTGTGAGGCCGACGAAACTCCTTCCTGAGCGGCCGCCTTCATATAGACTTCATCAGAATAGTCGGTCCCGACATCGGCGATGATGCTGTCAGCAATGTCAATCACATCACGATCGACAATCGCCAGATAGACAATGTTGTCATCATTAGCAAACTTGTCAACCATTGCTTGATAACTGCATTGTTCACTGAAGGCCTCAAGCTGAGCTGGTAAAATAGCCGTATCGGCCAAACGATTAAGGGTATTGGTATTATCTTCTAATTGAAGGACAAAACGCTGGGCGCTGCTAAAGCCGTTATTTTTCATCTCGGCAAAAAGGCTTTCTCGAATTAAAACCGATGAAATCAGCGCAATCGCGACGATCCCGACAAAAAGACAAATCAGGGGAATGATCAGGAGTTTAAATTTAATACTGGTGATTTTCATTTTGGGGCCGCCTGTTCTGCTTGAAGCGCTTGTGTCCATTGGGGTCTCCTTTTCGTAAAGCCGTTGTATTTAATGATTGTTGCGGTGCCAATCGCCGCTTGATCTTAAATCTAGTCTAGTTTAATATCGTGCACATATCTGCAATATTTCTCATTATACTCGTAATTGTACATGTTTACAAGTTAATATTTTAATATATTATTAAAATAATTACAACCACCTCTATAAATCAGGTGATTTTGGTGCATGATTTAAACGACCCAAAAAAAGACAACCCCTGACGGAGTTGCCTGTTTTTGTTTGAAAGTTTAATGCGTTTTGGTCCAACTCATCCAAATCGACGGCTCAATCACTAGTTAGCCACAAATTCTGATCCAACAACCTGACCCTTGGGCAGGTTGAGATAAACAATCGCATAGGAGCCGTCGGGGTTAAACCAGGCGCGGCCGGTAATCGGTTTGGTGGTATCGGCTTGGGGCTGGCTCAGGCTGATTTCGATGCCGTCGCTGCCCATTACCCCCTTGACCTCGTAAAAGGGCATCCCGACGGCCATCCGGTAGGCCTGTTTATCTGTCACCGGGAAGGGATTCAGGGCGATCAGTTCGGAGGCTGGACTGGTCGGAACCAGCTGTTTGGCAAAGACTAACTGTTCTTCACTGTAGTTAATCAAGACCCCGTAGCCGCTGGCCGGATCAGTATAGGCGACCTGGCCATCGGGCTGTAGCGCGCCGGCGCTGCCGAGCAGCGCTTCGACCTCGGCACGGGGCATATCGAGGCTGACCAGCTGATAGAATTTCAGGGCTGGCAGGTTTAGGTCATTTGCCTTATTATTAGTAGTCGGAACCTTATCGGTGCGGCTTTCGGTTTGATTGGTTTCATTTTTAGGGGCGGCACAGCCACTAAAGAGCAGGAGGCCGACCAGCAACAAGGCGCCGAGTTGGATCGGTCTGTTAATTTTTAATTTCATCGCGTTTTCTCTCTTTCATTTAAATTTACGTCTAAATTTTCATCAAACTTGTATTTCACTATTTGTTGATACTTCACTATGGTTGTTTTTTACCCTTTTGATAAAATAATTATCAGAAATTTTTAGAGAAACTAAAAACGCCCGCAATCCGAGCCGTCTTGATCGCAGCTGTCGCGCCAATAAAAAACCTTTAAATGTTAAAAAAAATTTGAATAAAACCATTAATAATTGGTATATCTTCAATATAAAAGTGGATTGTTGAAAGCTGATTGTTGACAATGATGCCCGCCCTCTCCCGTCGGATCTTTTAATTCTTACGATACGCCCAGCCAGTGCACCTGCTTGATTGCAATGACCGGCCGTAGCTATCGTATCAGAAAGGATAATCGAAATGAAAACACGATTAAAACGCCGTTTCGTCCTCTTGCTCGTGAGTCTGCTCGGCTTGCTGATGATTCCCCCAAGTGCCTCAGCCGATGATATACCCGAGCTATTAAGCGGCCCTGTCAATCCCGAATTTTTGCAATACATCACGGATTTAGAAGCCGGCGAAATCAATGCCAACTCGGCGGAAGGCTACAGCCGCGGCTATATTCCCGAACCACTGGCTCGGGTCGAAACGCCCGAGGAAGACCTTAACCTCGCTGCCACCTTACCGGCCAGTTATGATCTGCGCCAGACCGGCCGGGTCACCGAAATCCGCAATCAGGGACAACTCGGCGTCTGCTGGACATTTGCCAGTCTCGGTTCGCTCGAATCCTACCTCAAGCCGACCAAAACAGAAGACCTCTCCGAAAACAATATCCGCTGGAATCATGGTTTTGATTCCGGGCCTACCAGTGGTGGCAACGCATCGATGGCGCTGGCCTACTTCTCGCGGTGGAGTGGTCCCGTCGGTGAAAGCAGTGACCCCTACGGCTCATCCCAAAAAACTGGACTGGCGCCGCTTTATCATATTCAAAAGGCTGAATTTATAGCCAAATCACCAGCCATGATTAAGACCGCCATTCTAAACGGCGGGGCGGTCTACAGTTCGATTTATTCCGATGCCATTGACTCGCCCACTTACTATAACAAAAATACCCATGCCCTCTATTATGATGGCAATGCCGGCACCGATCATGCCGTCGTGATCGTCGGCTGGGATGACAATTTTGACCGCAACCGCTTTAGCAAAACCCCACCAAACAACGGCGCCTGGATTATCCGCAACAGCTGGGGCAGTGATTGGGGCGATCGCGGCTACTTCTACCTCTCCTATTATGACACCTATGCCGGCAATGAGGTAACCGCCTTTCATAATGCTGAAGCGACCAACAATTACAACCGGATCTACCAGTATGATCCCTTTGGCAATACCGGCTCACGGGGCTATGCCACCAGTGATCGCTCATCCTGGGGCGCCAACATCTTTACCGCCGTCGCCAATGAAAACCTGATGGCCATCAGCACCTACTCACTCAGCACAAACACCACAGCTGAAATCAAAATCTATACCAATGTCAGCGCTGATAATCCCAGCAGTGGCCAGCTTAGCGCAACGCAAACGGTAACCTTTCCCAATCGCGGCTATTACACCGTCAAACTAAACAGCCCGGTAAATTTGACCGCTTCGCAACGGTTTGCGGTGGTGATTAAATACACCACCCCCCAAAATGCTTATCCGATCCCGGTCGAACGTGCCATGGCCAATTATTGTAGTGGCGTAACGGCTAAGGCCGGTGAAAGCTTTGTCAGCTTCGAGGGCACCGGCAACTGGCGCGACATCAGTGCCAACGATCGCGAGAATGTTTGTATTAAAGCCTTTACTGGCGGCACCAGTGTCGCCACCCTAACTGGCATCAAGATCACCAGTCCTGCCACTAAGCTGACCTATCAGCTTGGTGAGCCGCTCGATCTTTCCGGTCTGGTGGTTACCGGTAGCTACAGCGATGGCAGTAGCCGGAAAGAAACCGTCACCGCCGCCAATATCAGTGGTTTTAACTCCGCCACCGCGGGCAGCAAAACCCTGACCATTAGCATCGGTGGCAAGACCACCAGCTACACCATTACCGTTAAGAGTGCGGTTAGCTCCGGCGTTGACGTCTATTACCGCACCCATATCCAGAATGTTGGCTGGCAGTATGACTGCAAAAATGGCCAGGTCTCCGGCACCTCCGGTTATGGCTACCGACTCGAAGCCATTCAGATGCAGCTGATCCAAACCGGTTACGACCTCGGGATTGCCTATCGGACCCATATCCAGAATATCGGCTGGGCACCCTGGCGCTATGACAAAGAGATCAGTGGCACCTCGGGGATGGGTTTACGGCTAGAAGCGATTGAGATTCAGTTAGTCGGTAATGATGCCCAGCTCTTTGATGTCTATTACCGGGTTCATTGCCAGAACATCGGCTGGATGGGCTGGGCCAAAAATGGCCTTATGGCTGGTACTTCCGGCTACGGCTACCGGCTCGAAGCAATCCAGATTGAGGTCGTCCCCAAGGGCACCTACGCCAACAGCTATAGCGATGATGGCGCGGCTTATCTGGAAATGAATTAAGCGTGAATGAAGTTACGATTGATTAAAATTAAATCGTGATTATTTAAGCATCAAAAAAAGCAGCGTGTCTGACCATCGCTGCTTTTTTTCTTGCCGAGCCTTAGGCTTTGTCTAACCGCTAGAAAACTCAGCGGGTCATACCCCCTAAAAGCTTTTTTTGCGGTAATTATTTTGCATTTAGTATTTATCCATATCCATATCCATATCCATATCCATATCCATCTCTAAATCAATGACTGGTTGAGCTGGTGAGGGCTGGGACGGTTTTTCTGTTTCTAAAACCACTTTTTTCACTTTAGCAGCTTGCGCTTTTATGTTTTTTATTTTAAAAGTGTCCACCATTTGTTTGAGCATTTCAGCCTGTCCAGATTATTTTTCGCTGGCTGCAGCGCTTTCTTCAGCGGTGGCCGAGTTGGTTTGAACCACTGTCGAAACCTGTTCGATCCCTTGGGTGATCTGAGCGATTTCGGAGGCTTGGTCGTTAGATGCTCGGGCAATGCTTCCCACCAGTTCGGTTACTTTTTCAATTTCACTGAGGATCTCTTTTAAGCTTGCTTCCGTTTGATCAGCAATTTTCGAACCTGATTCAACATTTTCGATAGAACCTTGAATCAAAGCCGTGGTTTCTTTTGCCGCTTCAGCACTGCGAGCGGCCAGGGTTCTGACCTCTTCCGCCACAACTGCAAAACCTTTTCCATGTTGACCAGCTCGCGCCGCTTCAACTGCTGCATTCAGGGCTAAAATATTGGTCTGGAAGGCGATGTCATCAATCACTTTGATAATCTTAGAAATACTCTTTGATGACTCATTGATGTCCACCATGGCCGTGACCATTTTGTTCATCTGCTCATTCCCTAATTCTGCATTGGACCGCACTCGGATCGCTAATTCATTGGCCTGATTGGCATTCATGGCGTTGCGCTTGGTTTCACTAGCCACCTCTTCAATGGAAGCTGTCAGTTCCTGGATCGAACTGGCTTGCTCGGTTGTGCCCTGAGATAATGCCTGGCCACCATCGGAAATTTGTTGCGACCCGATTTCCACCTGTCCCGCAGCAACATTAATATCCGACATCGTGGCGCTAAGTCTAGTAGTGATATCGTTTAGGGATATCTTGATCGCCTGGAAGTCGCCCAGGTAATCTTCGGTGATATGTTGATCAAGATTTCCTTTGCCTATTTCCTCTAAGGTGTGGGTTATTTCATCAACATACCGTTTTAAGAAGTTAATTGTTTGGTTCATATCATTTTTGATAATCGTGTAGTCACCTTGGTAATGCCCAACCATCCCCGTGTTCAGGTTTCCTTGAGCCAGTTCCTGCAAGGTGGCTGAGGCTTCTTGAACCGGCGCAACGACGGCATCAAGGGTGGCATTGACCCCATTTACGATCCGCGCAAAATCACCCTGGTGCTTGCTGGCATCCGCCCGGGTTTGCAGTTTTCCATCGATCCCGGCCTGAGCCAGCATCCCGGCGTCGGTAACTAGCCGGTTGACTGCCTCAATACAGGTGTTTAGGTTATTCTTGATGGTATTAAAATCGCCCTGATAGGTATCGGTGATCTTTGTTGGGATCTCCCCCTTACTGATCAGGTCGACGTAGTCGGCCGCGACATTCAGTGGGCCGATCACAGCGTCGATGAGCATAGGGAAACTGATCCAGCAAGGCAATGGCCTTTTCTAAATCCGTTTAAATCAATGAGATGCTTGTCCGACAGCATCACGGCAATTTTTTTCACATCCATGACAGTCCTTCTTGCTGATACCAATTAGTATCAATTTGTATCACTAGCACAGCGCCGGACGAATGCCAACAAAAAAACCTCCCATCACTGGAAGGTTTAAGCACTAAAAAGCAGCGCCGTCAGACGGTGCGTTGTCAGGTAGTCAGCCTGGGCAGCCGTTTCATGCTTCATGCATGCTCATGACAGCGGCCAGAGGTAGATATTCAGCTGACCGCCGGCAACATTAACCCCGCAGATCTGATAACCATCCGGGATAGTCGGAAACTCGATTAGCGGATTCAGCTCGGTTTTTGTCGTCAAATTGTATTGGATTAAAGTCCCCTCCTGCTTCAGGACCAGATAGCAATCCGCCCCTGCCGCCGTTTGATAGGCCCCGACGACTTCCCGGCCTGCTAAATTAATGGTGGACAGGGAGTCGCTCCAAGTATCAGCGTCTTGGGTAATCTGATAGACCTTGCCATCCGTGGGGTCGACCGCCAATGCGATGCCATCAGCAACCCCGGCATAAACTGGATTCGCCAGTAATAACTCACCGCTAAAGGGTGTCTCCCAGGTGTTTCCGCCGCCGTATTGTTTAATGGTGCCATAACCGGCTCCGGCAAAGACGGCCCCGTCATGATCGACGGCAAAGATACGAAAGCCCTGGGGCAGTTCCGTCGCAATGGCCAGTTCATTGGCAACCGTCGGCGCCGACCAAATGCCCGTGCTGCTATCATAGCTGACCACCCGGAGATCTTTTTTGATCACCCCAATAGTGGTGGTAAAATCATCCGGTTTCAGGTAATTACCGATGTCCTCGCCCATAATTTGATACACCACAGTAATGGGTTTTTCCGAGCCCAATTGCGGGTCGTTATAGGACGCCATGGCCGTCACCGCAACGTTTTCGCCCTCAGTCACACCGCTGAGGGTCACCTCCGTCACCGCCGCCGTCGCTCCCACGCTCAACCGACCGATGGTGGTGGCCGAGCCAGCAGTGGTGACGCTCAGCTCGGGGGCATTGACGGCAACGCTGTCAAAGGCTCCTTGTAAGATAATCGTCTCGCCGGCGGCATCCTCGGCAATCACCACCGCCAAGCCGGTGGCGTCGGTAGCCACAATCCGGATCGCCCCGCTGGCGGTTTTTTGCATCACAATGGTTTTATAAGACCCGCCGTTAATGTGAATACTGTTAACCCCGCCGCCGCGGACAAAGGTATCGCCCATAACCGTCACATTATTCAGGGTCACGGTGCCATCCCCGACAGCCTCACTGATGGTTAGCTGGCCTTCAATCACCAGATTCTGAAGTATTACGGCATCGGCGACAAGGGTGACATCACCATCAATGGTTTCATTGCCGCTGGCCGGGCCGAAGGTTCCGGCGCTGTCATAGACCACCGGCTCAGCTTTTTTAACCAGTTGGTGATAAGCCGTCTGGATCGCTTTAACTGCAGCATTGACCGTCATCTGTGACTGCTCGGCCGTCACCGCATGGCTTTCAATGGCCGTTTGCAAGGCCGTCCAGCTGGCGACGGTGTAGTCCTCCGGAGCGGTTTTTTCAATCTGCGCAAGCAGCGCCGTATAGGCCGTCAGATCGGTCTTGTTTTTAACTACAGCAACCAACAGCGCTTCCAGCCGCAAGGAACTGCCGACCGTGCCCAACTGGGCGCCATCGGCCAACCACTGGCTGTCATCGACTGGCAGATCGCCAAGATTCTGAACATGGCCGCGATATTTGACACTGTAACGTAAATGTCAAACTGTAGGCACCTATGCATAATACCCCTCAAGGTGCGACAGCCAGTGCCATGATTTATAGTCTTACCGAGTCGGCTAAAAGCAGCAACCAGTTTGACATGGTTTGCCGGGAGAGTGCGACACTGTAGCGTTCAAACTCCTGCTGTTGTCTGGCCAGCGGCATGGCACAGACGTACTTGGCATTGATAATCGCAGCGACCAGCTCCGGCGTTGTAAAGCTGCCGGGAATCAGGGTGTTTGGCATCGCCGCACGAATAAAGGGGATTTTCAAATCAATCCCATCGTCATGTTTAGCGCATTCACGGCAGGTATAGACATGCCGACGATTGTCATTGAACACGA
>NZ_CAKMJU010000063.1:0-3002 GCF_927416815.1 uncultured Acetobacterium sp.
ACTTTTTTACATTACCAACGTAATTGATATTACTCAGCGAAAACTAGCAGAAGAATCTATCAGAATATTAAATCTTGAACTCGAAAAACGGGTCAAATTCCGAACATCTGATCTTGAGAAACTTAACCTAGAAATGGAAACCTTGGTTCTTCCTTTGGTTTCTAGATCGAAAACCCTTGGAATAATGGGAGTCTGGGGTTCAGTTTTAAGTATAAATCAATATCACATTCTCCTTGAAGCGGGTTAAATAACTAAGCAAAGGCTATTTATCGGTTAGAATCTGCACTTAATTAATTGCACTCTGTCCGGAAACATTGCACTCGTTTTACGGACAGCGTGCTCTGAATCATCGGAATAGGTGCACTATTCAATTGGAATACTCATTTCTCCCAAGATACCAGACAAACGTGAACTTTAAGAAGTTCATTGTAACTCCCTTACTGGGGCGGGGTATATTAAAAGAAACCCTACCAGATAAACCCACCAGCCGGTTGCAGAGGTATTATGCTGTAAAAAAATAGGGCACTGCTCTTTTTAATAATGGAACGGTATTCTCTGAATCCGAAGAAAATCATGACCAAATTAAAACCCACTGAGTAGCTTGATAGGAATCTATCCGGCCACTTGGTGGGTTTCTTTTTATTTTCCAGAAAGAAAACGAAAGTACAAAAATCATACAAAATCATTGTATTTGTATAAAAGTATGTGGTATACTACTGATGAGGTGAAAATTATGGAAGTGAGTTTGGAGAGCCTAATATCTTATGAAAAACTAAAAACTGATCTAGATAATGTGTTTGAGGTTGTCGAGAAAAATGGCAAGGTGGTCATTCTAAAAGATAACGAACCATTGTACATTCTATTGAAGTACGACCCAAAGGCGGGTCCTATAGAAAAAATACTAGCTCCTTCGACTCCTAAGCTGACCTTACAAGAAGCCATGAAGCTCGTGTTAATAGATACCGAAGGTAGAAAGATGCATGCCGCAGAGCTTGCCGATGTAATATATAACAGAAAGCTTTATCTGAAGAAGGATGGAACCCAAGCAAAATATAACCAAGTCCGTGCAAGGTGTAGTCATTATCCGGAGATGTTTGAAGCTTTACCTGGAAATGTCATTCAGCTGAAGGAGGGTGTGGAATAATGGATTTCGACAAATTATGGGATCAGATCTTCCATGCAGCAACCCATGAGACTTTCAATGCATCGACCGTTCCGCAGAATCGCAGAACACCTCTGTGGTTTAAAGTTTATACAAAAAATGAATATTTGTACGTAGACAACACATCCGATAAAAGCCCTTCAGTTAAGTTAAGCGGTGCCAGGAGAATCACTAAAGACGACTTTCTAAAGGTTGCTGCATACTATGAACGGTGGAGAAATGGAGAAATACATCTGCGTCAGGAAGTAAGAGAGCAATCAATGAATACCGCTTATATCTTTGGGTTGATATCTAAGTTCTCAAATTCATGATTATTATTCTCTTTGATTATTATTCTCTTAGAATGGAGAAACTAAATCTACGCGTCGCTATACAGACGCATAAAAGGTGTTGAATATGAAAGCAGAAAATCTGAAGAAAATAATCAGTCAAGGCGAAAGCATTACTGTAGAATTTAAAGAAAGTAAAAAGAAGATAAATAAAGACGTATATGAGTCTGTCTGTGGTTTTTTGAACCGTTGTGGTGGGCAGCTATTTCTTGGCGTCAAAGATAATGGTGACATCGTAGGTGTTGATGGGGATTCAGTAGAACAAATCAAGAAGGATTTTGTGACATCGATTAATAACCCGCAGACCCTTAGTCCTACCTTTTATCTGGCCGTGGAAGAAGTAGAAGTAGACGGGAAAATTATTCTCTATATTAACGTACCGGAGAGTTCCCAGGTACATCGCTGCAAAGGGAAAATTTTTGACCGGAACGAAGATGGTGACTTTGACATCACAAACAACACAAATCTGGTGTCTGAATTGTACATGAGAAAGCAAGCCACATATACAGAAAATAGAATTTACCCGTATGCTGACATGGATGAGCTGGAAGACGAATTGTTTACAAGAGTTAGAAAAACTGTTGGAAACCTGAAACCCGGCCACCCGTGGGTTTCAATGGATAATATTGATCTGCTGAAAAGTGCAGGTATGTATTTGACTGACCAGAGTACAGGTAAACAAGGGATTACCCTAGCAGGAATTTTGATTTTCGGTAGTGAACTCATGATTCAAACAGCCCTGCCACATTATAGGACAGATGCAATTCTGAGAAGGGAAGACCTCGACAGGTATGATGACCGGGATGATGTTAGAGTGAATCTTCTAAGAAGCTATGAAAGATTGATGCAGTTTATTGCGAAACATCTTAATGACAAATTCTATCTCGAGGGTGATCAGCGTGTGAGTTTAAGGGATAAGATTTTCAGAGAAGCGATTTCAAATTTACTGATTCATAGAGAGTTCTCAAATCCATTTCCTGCTAAGCTGCTCGTAGAGAGGAACAGAGTCTATATCGAAAATGGAAACAAGCCTCACGGAAATGGAATGATAGATCCAGAGAATTTTTCACCTTATCCCAAGAATCCAAAGATTGCAAAGTTCTTTAAAGAGATCGGATGGGTTGATGAGCTTGGCTCAGGGGTTAGAAACATATACAAATACAACCGGATTTATTCAGGAGCAGACCCAGAGTTTATCGAGGGGGATGTATTTAAGACGATTATTCCTTTGACCGTCCAAGCTACCAACCATGATACCAACCAAAATACCGTCCAAGATACCAACCAAGATAATGAGGATATTAAAGGGTTGTTAGAGTTTTGCAGGACCCCACGAACAAGGGAAGAAATGCAACAGTTTATGGGGCTTAATAATAGAGGTCATTTTAGACAGAAAATACTTAATCCTTTAATTAAAGGAGGTCTTCTCAAAATGCGCCAAGCTATGTTTATCTCCCAGCTTCGCACAATACCCTTCCAGTAATTCAAACGCTTGTCGTCCTGCTTTGCCT
>NZ_CAKMJU010000064.1:0-43482 GCF_927416815.1 uncultured Acetobacterium sp.
TCCTATGGCTATAGAATAATTAGAATGATGCTTAAAGGCAAGATGTTTCACGACGTTTTGTGCCTTGAGCGAAGCGAAAGGAATGGTTATAAAGATGAATAATATATTTTCAGAAATTACCCCTGAGATTATCGAATATAGTGAGTTATGTGTCAAAAATAGCTACATTGAACCGGAATTGTATAAAAAATATAAAGTTAATCGTGGTCTGCGCGATTTAGACGGAAATGGTGTCTTAACCGGCTTAACTGAAATATCAGAAATCCAAGCCTATATCTTTGAAGAAGGAAAAAAAATCGGTACCGAAGGCAAACTTTTTTATCGTGGTGTTGATGTTGAAGAAATGGTCGATGGCTTTGTTAAAGAAAAACGCTTTGGTTTTGAAGAAGTCGTCTATCTGCTGCTCTTTGGCGATCAGCCAAGCCAGGAGCAGCTCAAAAATTTTACCAAGGTGCTTGGTAATTATCGAAGTCTACCAACCAGCTTTGTCCGCGACATTATCATGAAGGCGCCAAGCTCAGATATGATGAACACCCTGGCCAGAAGTGTCTTAACGCTTTTTTCCTATGATGATAAGGCCAGCAATGTCTCAATCCCCAATGTCTTACGACAGTGCCTGGAGTTAATTGCCTTGTTTCCGCTATTGGCGGTCTATGGCTATCAGACCTACAAGCACTACCATGATGATCAAAGCCTCTTTATTCATCAGCCCCAACCCGACCTGTCAACGGCCGAAAATATTCTTTATATCCTCAGAAAGGACAGCCAGTATAGTGAGCTCGAAGCGCGGATTCTCGATATCGCCCTGGTTCTCCACGCCGAACATGGTGGCGGTAACAACTCAACCTTCACAACCCATGTTGTTTCCTCTTCCGGAACCGATACCTATTCGGTGATTGCAGCCTCGCTCGGCTCCTTAAAAGGCCCTAAACATGGCGGCGCTAATATCAAGGTGGTCGAGATGTTTGAAGATATGAAGAAAACCCTGAGTGATTGGACCGATGAAAAACAGGTTCGTCAATACCTGGTCGATCTGCTTCACAAGCGCGCCTTTGACAATGCCGGCTTGATCTATGGGATGGGTCATGCCATCTATTCGGTCTCTGATCCGCGCGCCAATGTCTTTAAAGGTTATGTAAAGAGTCTCTCCGAAGAAAAGGGCTTACATGATGAGTTTGAACTGTATTCGATGGTTGAACGCTTAGCCCCAGAAGTCATCGGTGAGGAACGAAAAATCTATAAAGGGGTTAGTGCCAACGTTGATTTTTACAGCGGCTTTGTCTACAGCATGCTGGGATTACCACTCGAACTCTTTACCCCAATTTTTGCAATCGCCAGAATTGCCGGCTGGAGTGCCCACCGGCTCGAAGAACTGATCAATGCCGGTAAAATTATCCGACCAGCCTATATGAATGTCAGCGAGCGCCGCGCCTATCAACCAATGGATGAACGAAACTAGCTTCCTTAAGTAAAGCGTCGGTTTCTGTGAAAGTAAAAATATCGCGCTATTTTTTAATAGTCTTCCTGATCTGTTCTGTGCTAGAATAGATCAGGAAGCTTTTTTGTAGCCATTTAATATTTACTGCCATCTATTATTTAGCTAGCAACTAATATTTACTAACCGCTTAAAAAGTTGCTGTTGTTAATTGACACGCCGCTTTCAATGCTTTTGTAAACCGGCGGGCGAAAATTGTTCCTTTATTATCGGTTTGAATTAGTGTATAATGATTCATATAAAAAAAGAGGTTAAGATGTTTGATAATTTTAATGATATTGGCCAATCTGTAAAAACTGGTGCTAAGAATACCCTGGTGGTCGCAGCTGCCGAAGAAGCAGACTTATTAAAAGCGCTTGCTGCTGCAAATGAATTATATCTGAATCGGGTGATCCTGGTCGGCTATCAAGAAAAGATAAAACAGCTGTCCCTCGATCAAAAGATTGACATCAGCAAAATGGAAATCATTGACCTACCCGACCAGGCCAGTGCCTGTCAAAGGGCTGTCGCTTTGGTTTCTGAGGGCAAGGCCGATTTTATCATGAAAGGTCTTGTCGATACCTCGATATTTTTAAAAGCGGTGATTAGTAAAACGGATGGCCTAATGGTTGGCCGACTACTGTCTAGCATTATGATGGTGCGGATCTCATCCTACCACAAATTTATTATTTTATCCGATGGTGGCATGATTATTGATCCGGATCTGGAAAAGAAAAAGGGAATTATCAGCAATGCGGTTGATTTTTCACGGCTGCTGGGTATTTCTCCGATTAAGGTTGGTTGCCTGGCCGCCAAAGAAAAGGTTAATCCGAAAATGCCGGCCACTGTTGATGGGGCAGCCTTAAAAGCCTTGTCACAGGACCACTATTTTGGCGAAGATGTCGTTGTTGAAGGTCCCATTGCCATGGATCTGCTGATCTCTAAAAAGGCCGCCGATATCAAAGGCTATCAGTCTTGCGTGGCCGGGGATGTTGACGTGATTGTGATGCCAAACATTGAAACCGGTAATGCCATCATAAAAGTAATGACTCATTTGGGTAATGCCCAATTGGGAGGGATCGTGATGGGAGCTTGTGTGCCCATTATTTTAACGTCCCGGTCAGATTCTTATGAAAATAAATTAAATTCCATTATTTTGGGGGCATTTTTAACTCAAGAGATGGATGATTGTCACCAAATTCGAGAGGAGCATCGAAAAGAAAATGAAGCTATTATTAACAGGAAATGAAGCCATCGCCAGAGGCGCGTGGGAGGCTGGGGTAAAGTTTGCCACAGCCTACCCAGGAACACCAAGTACCGAAATATTGCAAAATGTTGCCACCTATGAGGATATCGTCTCGGAATGGGCGCCCAATGAAAAAGTCGCCCTAGAAGCAGCTGCCGGGGCAGCAATCGGCGGCGTCAGAAGCCTGTGTGCGATGAAACATGTCGGTGTCAATGTAGCCACCGATCCACTCTTTACCTTTGCTTATCTGGGTGTCAACGCCGGCTCAGTGCTGATTACAGCGGATGAACCCGGCATGCACTCATCACAAAATGAGCAGGACAACCGCAACTATGCCCGCCATGCCAAGGTCTGTCTGTTTGAGCCTTCCGATAGTCAGGAAGCCAAGGATATGCTTAAAGAAGCCTATACGGTTAGTGAAGCATATGATATGCCAGTCCTGTTTCGGATGACGACCCGGGTTTGTCACTCCAAGTCGATCGTTGAGTGTAGTGACCGGGTCGAAGTAGCCGATAAGCCTTACGAAAAGGATATCCGTAAATATTGCCCGCTACCAGCCTTTGCCAGAAACATGCAGGTTAAGCTGGCGGATAATTTTAAGCGGCTCGTCGACTATTCCAACACCACTCCTTTTAACTATATTGAAGATAATGGTGCTGATATCGGTATTATCGGATCAGGCGTCGCTTATCGTTATGCCAAAGAAGTTTTTGGATCTTCGGTTTCCTATTTAAAGATTGGTTTTTCCTATCCGTTGCCAATGGAAAAAATTGCCGCCTTTGCCAAGGGCAAAAAGACCGTCTATATCTTTGAAGAAAATGACCCGATCATGGAAACAGAAATCAAAGCCGCCGGGATTGACTGTGTTGGCAAAGAACAATTACCGACCATGGGTGAACTGACTCCTGACCGGATCCGTCAAGCACTGCTTGGTGAAGCTCCCCAGATCATTGAGGCCAATCCCGAAATGGTCTTACCACGGCCGCCGACCCTGTGTGCCGGATGTCCCCATCGTGGTGTTTTCTATGAACTGGGACGCCGTAAAGACCTGATGATCTTTAGTGATATTGGCTGCTATTCCTTAGGACTGATGGCGCCTTACAACGCCACTGATGCAATGATTTGCATGGGTGCCAGTATCAGTTCAGGTCATGGCGTTCAAAAAGCCTTTGACATCAAAGGCGATCATTCTAAAAAAGTCGTCTCAATCCTTGGCGACTCGACCTTCTTTCACTCGGGCATTACCAGTTTGATTGATGTCACCTATAACAAAAGCAATACCTTAACGATCATTTTAGATAACCGGATTACCGGGATGACCGGTCATCAGGAGAATCCTGGCACCGGTTACGATTTAAAAGGCGAAGCTGCGCCAGAAATCGATATTGAAGCAATGGTCAAAGCCTGTGGCGTCAAGAATTTAATTTCGATCGACCCCAATAATCTGCAAATTGTTGAAGAAGCAATCGAATGGGGTTTAAACTGTGATGGCCCGGCGGTGATTATCACCCGCTGGCCGTGTGTCCTTAAAAAGTTCTCAGCTGAGGATAAAGAAGAATTCCCAACCGCCTTTAAAACGGTTGCCAGCGTCGATATTGAGAAATGTATCGGCTGTAAAAAATGCTTAAAATCCGGTTGTCCGGCATTGGCCTTTGATCGTGCCAATAAAAAATCAGGAATTCTTAAAGAACCCTGTGTTGGCTGTGGTGTTTGTGTACAAATCTGTCCCAAACAAGCCATTGAAGTGGAGGTACGATAATGGAAACGAAAAATATAGTATTAATGGGTGTTGGCGGCCAGGGCACCATTTTAGCCGCCAAACTGTTAACATCCGGCTTGATGGAAGCCGGTTATGATGTCAAAATGAGCGAGATCCACGGCATGAGTCAGCGGGGTGGCTCAGTGTCGTCATTGGTGCGCTATGGTGATGACGTCCAGTCTCCGGTGATTGAAATTGGCAGTGCCGATATCGTCGTTGCCTTTGAAAAAATGGAAGCTCTGCGGGCGCTGGAATACCTAAAGCCCAGCGGCAAAATGATCGTCAATGATACCGAAATCTTTCCGCTGTCAGTGATTATTGGGGCGGCCACCTATCCTGAGAATATTCTTGACGAAATTAAGAGCAAAGTTAATCTGCGGGTGATGGCAGCCACAAAAATGGCTGAAGAGCTGGGTAATCCCAAGGTCATGAATTTAATTCTGCTGGGTTCAATTATCAAGTCAATGGCACTGACTGACATCGATTGGGAAGCCATCATTGCCCAAAATGTCAAAGCTGAATTCTGTCAAATAAACATCAAGGCCTTGCATGCTGGAATCGATGCTGTCTAACCATGAACATGGACGACTCACATTATAAGTTTTTTCAGCACATCACCTGTGAATACTTTCCCTGTCACCGGGTCGAGGCGCTTGAGGATTTTAATTGTTTGTTCTGTTATTGCCCGCTATACGCATTAGGAAAAAATTGCGGCGGACAATTCTCCTATACCGATAAAGGCGTTAAAAATTGTAGCAAGTGTGACTTTCCCCATCACCGTGATCACTACGAGGCGGTTTTGGAGCGGTTAGCAAGGCTGATTGAACAAGTCAAAGTAACGAAAATCTAGGATCTTAAAGGGGTAGTGAAATGTCGATAATCATTGGACTTATTTTTGTTGTTGCGGCTTATTTAGTCGGAAATCTTAATTTCGCCTATATACTGGTGAAATTTTTAAAGAATGAAGATGTCCGCAACTACGGTAGCGGCAATGCCGGGACAACAAATGTATTGCGGGTAATGGGGAAGAATGTGGCCATTCCGGTATTTCTGCTGGATGCATTAAAAGGCTGTCTGGTGGTCGTTATTGGTCGATATGCCTTAAACCTTAGCGAAGTCTTTCTGATTTTAGCTGGCATCGCCGTCATCGCTGGTCATAACTGGCCTGTCTTTTTGCAATTTCGCGGCGGCAAGGGAACGGCCACCTCACTGGGTGTTTTTCTGACCTACGATTGGGAAGTCGCAGTGATTGCCATTATGATCGGACTGGTTGTTTTGGCCATCTGGAAAATGGTTTCGCTGACCTCGATCGTTGGCGTCACGATGCTGCCGATTTTCGCCCTGCTCTTAGGCCGAACGACTGGTGAAGTTATTTTTGCTTTTGTTTTGTGTTTGTTTAGTATCTTCCAGCACCGTAAAAACATCGGCCGGATCATCCAGGGACGAGAAAGTAAGATTGGCCAAAAAGTCAAAATGAAAAAGTAACGCATCAAAAGTAATCCATTAAAACAAACTTATTAAAAGTAAAAAACCATTGCAAAGGCTCTTAAAATGAGCCTTTTTACTTGCTTAAAGGGGTCGATTAAATTTGCCCCTGAAATACATAAAAATACAGTGCGAAATACTAGATCTAGGATTATAATTAGAGATAAAGCCCAATATCATGTATCAAGCCAAGGAGGAAGAATTAATTTGAAGCAAATAAATCAGCTATTTCAACGCGTCTTTACCAAGGAACTAGAAAATTCAGACAAAACCGTTTATGACCTGTTCGAGTGGCAAACTGTCGACGTTTTTCTAAAAAACTATCAAACCGGTGAGACCATTTTTGAAATGAATAATCTGGAATTTCCTGAGCATTACTCACAAAATGCCTGCAATATTATCGCCACCAAATACTTTCGAAGAAAGGGCGTACCCAACCAATTTGGCTATGAACACAGCATGCGCGAAATCGCTGACCGGCTGGTTGGTTTCTGGACGGATGCCATCAAGGCCGAAGGACTGATCGATAGCGATGAGCAGTGGCAAATCTATTACGATGAGCTGGTCTACGCCTTCCTGATGCAGATGTGGGCACCAAACTCACCGCAGTGGTTTAATACCGGCCTGATGCGCAGCTATCAGATTGCCGGCTCCAAAGATGACCTCTATTATTACGACGAGGAAAGCGGTCAGGTGCTGGAATCAACCGATCGCTACACAAGGACCCAGGCCAGCGCCTGCTTTATCTTATCGATTGCCGATCGACTACTCGGTGATCACTCCATCTCTGAGCACTATGTCAGTGAAACCAAATTATTTAAAGGCGGGTCTGGGGTCGGCACCAATTTTTCCAGCCTAAGAGCCGCCAATGAAGGCCTGACCAGCGGTGGCCAGTCCTCCGGGATGATGAGCTTTCTGCAGGGACTCGATCGCAACGCTGGCGCCATTAAATCGGGGGGAACCACCCGACGGGCAGCCAAAATGGTGATTGTCGATATTGATCACCCGGAAATTGAAAATTTTATCAACTGGAAGGTCAAAGAAGAGCAAAAAGTCCGCGACCTGGGCAAGATGGGTTATGACATCTCGATGGATGGCGAAGCCTATCAGACCGTCAGCGGCCAAAACAGCAATAACTCAGTGCGGCTTAATGCTGAGTTTATGGAGGCCGTCTTAAACTTAAAAAATGAGCCCGATCATAAACTAAAACTGCGCGGCCGGGTTGACGATCGGGTTGATCGCGAGGTACCGGTTAAGGACTTATGGCAACAGCTCAATTTAGCCACCTGGGAATGCGCCGATCCAGGGATTCAGTTTGACGATATTTTTAATGCCTGGCATACCTGCCCGGGTGGTGAAAATGGCAACCTCGATGAAAAAATCAACCGCATTAATGCCACCAATCCCTGTTCGGAGTATGCTTTCTTAGATGATACCGCCTGTAATCTGGCCTCGATCAATGTCTTTAAGTTTTATAATCCGGAAGACAATAGCTTTTCACTCGACCACTATATTCACCTGGTTGGACTGATCCAATGCGCCCTGGAGGGCTCGATTTACCACGGCCAGTTTCCGACCAAAGATGTCGCCCGGAAAAGCTACCTCTTTCGCACCACCGGCCTGGGGATTGCCAACGCCGCATCGCTGTTGCTGGCTCTCGGCTACCCCTATGATTCCCCTGAAAGCCGCAATCTGATTGCCGGCATCACCGGGATCATGACCGGGACATCCTATCATGTTTCGGGTCTGATGGCCGGAAAAATCGGCGCCTTTCCGATGTATCCAGTCAATGAACCCCACATGAAACGGGTCATCCGCAACCACAGCCGGGTGGCTGGAGCCCGTACCGACGACTATGAAGGACTGCATTATCAACCGATCCCAATCAACCATCAGCTGCTCCAAAAGATGGGCTTTGAAAATATTAGCAGCCAGCTAAAAAATGCCTGGAAACTGGCTGAAGAAGCGGGCGAGGCCTATGGCTATCGCAACGCCCAGGTATCGGTGATTGCCCCGACCGGGACGATTTCCTTTGCGATGGACTGTGGCGCGACCTCGGTGGAACCATTTTACAATCATGTCGTCTTTAAAAAACTAATCGGCGGCGGCTCGATGGAGATTGTCAACCCAGTCATGGAAATGGCGCTTAACAATCTCGGTTACAGCGAAAAAGAAATCGGCGATATCCTGACCTATTTACTGGAAAAAGACGGCCAGGGCTATTTTCGCCATGAAGGGGTTTCTGGTGCGCCCCATATTAAAGCCGAGCATTTACCGGTTTTTGATACCGCCAATACCATTTCACCAATGGGTCATGTGTTAATGGTTTCGGCCATTACCCCAATGATCTCCGGCTCGGTTTCAAAAACCGTTAATCTACCCAACGATGCAAGCGTGCTGGACGTTGAAAACATCCACCTGCTGGCTTATCGCACCGGCACCAAGGCGATTGCTATTTATCGTGATGGCTGCAAGGCTTCCCAGCCACTGAGTTCAGGGATGGCCGAAGATCAGGATAAGGCACTCGATGACTACTCCTATAACGAATTACTAACAATCGTTAAAGAAGGCAAAAACACCGCTCTTAACCGGGTTCGTCCCGAAGGGATGCGGCTCAGCCGTACCCATGCCGCCAAAATCGGCGATATTGAGCTGTATATCACAATCGGTTTTTATGAAGATGGCGGGATTGCTGAAATATTTGTCTCGACCGACAAAGAGGGAACCGTCGTCAAAGGGCTGCTGGCCTCCTTGTCTAAATCGATTTCCAATATGCTCCAATACCATATCCCACCTGATCAGATCTCAAAGATGCTTAGGGGTCAAAAATACGAACCATCCGGTTTTGTCTCACGACATCCCTATATTAAATTTGCCTCATCGATTTCTGATTTAATGAGCAAGGTGATTGATATTGAACACGGCGATTTTTCTAATTGTCAGGTTAAACCCAAAAATTTCACCCTGATGAATCAAAAAAACATGATTAAAAGCGTCAGCCCCGCTGATCACAGCACCCCGGAATACAATAAGGACGTCGCTGGTGAAGTCTTATACGGCGAATCCTGCAGTCATTGCGGCAGCGACCGGATGATGCAAAACGGTACCTGCAAATTATGTCTGGACTGCGGCACCACCACCGGCTGTAGCTAAAAAATGTTTGATGTTTTCCCATTGTTTGATATAATAATGAACTAGGATACACAGCTTAGGAGAATGTGATGCGAGAAAAGATAAAAAACGCGACCACGATTGTGGTTAAAATGGGAACAACCTCAGTCACCCATCAAAACGGAACCCTGAACTTGCGGAAACTGGAAATCCTCGCTCGGGTGATGACCGATCTTGAAAATAGCGGAAAAAAAATGGTGCTGGTCTCATCCGGTGCCATCGGCGCCGGGATGAACCGGATGAAGCTTAAAGAGCGGCCAAAAACCCTCAAGCAGAAACAGGCCGCGGCCTCGGTCGGACAAGGCTTGCTGATGCGGGTCTACCATAAATTTTTTGATGAATACCATCAGACCGTTGGACAGATTCTACTGACCAAAGACGTCTTTAAACACGCGATCAAGCGTAATAATGCCGAGAACACCTTCACCGCCCTGATCGAGAGCGGAATCATCCCGATTGTCAATGAGAATGACTGTATTGCCACCGATGAAATCCAGGAAGAATGTTTTGGTGATAATGATATTTTATCGGCGATGACCGCCGATTTAGTCGGTGCCGATCTACTGATCATCCTCTCGGATGTCGATGGTCTCTATGACGATAACCCCGCCATCAATAAAGATGCCCGCCTGATCCGCACCGTTCACCACGTCGATAAGCGGATTATGAAGTCTGCCGGCAACTCCGCCTCCTGTCTGGGTACCGGCGGGATGATCACCAAACTGGGAGCAGCCAAATATGCCACCGATTGTGGTATCGATGTGATCATCGCTTCGGGTGATGACTGTAAAAGCCTTTATGGTATTTTGGATGGCCAAGAAATCGGAACGATTTTCCTAAGTGACTCACAGAAATAATATTGACTAGTAATTTAGAAAATTAGCAGCGAACAAAGCGCAAGGCACTTTCGCAGTTTCAAAAAATAAATACGAAGTATGGAGGATTCTTATGTTAAAGAAAATACTGATCGGATTTTCTGCCGTTGCAGCAGGAATGTTAATGGTTTTTGGCGGCATCTATTTTGTTGAAAAAAGAAAAGAAGAAGTAATGGGTGGAAAACTGATGCGGGTAAACTATAAGTTCACGAAAGAATTCGAAGAATAAGGTTCGCTATGTCAAAAGTGTTTATTTTTACCGCTTCAACCGGCGCTGGTCATAATTTAGCCGCCCAGTCCTTAAAAGAATCCTTAGACGAGGTCGGCTACCAGTGCGATGTTTATGATGCCTTTAAAGAAACCAATGTCACCCTTGATCGGCTGATTACCAAAGGCTACGAGCAAATCGTCGTCAATGTGCCCAAGCTCTATGAGCAAATGTATAATCAGTTTAATAATATGAATCAATTCCAGCAGGGTGTTTTTCAGGTGCTGACCCGGATTATGAACCCTGACATTGTCCCCCTGATCAATTCCGGAAAGCCGGATTTAATTATTACCACCCATCCCTTTGTTACCAATGTATTAGGCACCCTGAAGGAACATCATACTTTTGATGTCCCGGTTTTATCGATCGTGACCGACTATAAAATTCATACCCTTTATCTCAAAAAAATGATCGATGCCTATGTCGTTGGCAGTGACTATACCAAACAAACGATGGTCGAAAAGGGCGTTGCCGAGGAGATCATTTATCCCTATGGCATCCCGATCCGCCAGACCTTTTTAAAAAACAACCGGCTCGAAAAAAAGGAGAGCTCCGATGTGGTCGGGACAATCCTCTTGATGGCCGGCAGTTTGGGCAGCAAACAAATGGAAAAAGCCTTTTCATCGCTGCTCAAGGTCAAAGAAAAGATCCAGATTATTGTGGTCTGTGGCAACAATGCCAAAATTCAAAAAGAAATCAAGAGTCTCTATGCCAGAGAAGCGGCCAGTGATAAAATTGTCGAAATCCATGGTTTTGTTAATAATGTCTCCGAGCTGATGGATCAGTCCGATGCGATTATTTCCAAGCCCGGGGGACTGACCACAACCGAAGCGATTGTCAAAAATATCCCGATGATCATTCCCTTTTATTATCCCGGCCAGGAAGAAGAAAATGCCGATTACCTGGTCGATGGGGGGATGGCCATCAAGGTCGATAAGATCAAAGATTTGACCTCGATGGTAGATTTCTTGTTTGAGAATAAATATATCATTAAGCGGATGTCCGAGAATATGTCAGAGGAAGCGCAAAAACGCTCGATGAGTAAAACGATCGAGCTCTGCAAAAACCTGATCGCCGACTATACCACCCGCAAAGCACTCCCCGAGCCGCAAGCAGACCCCTACAAGATCAAAGAAATCAAAGACCAATAAGAAGAACAGGTGCAAAATGAAAAAAGAAATGTCAAAAACCTATGATCCCAAAGCCGTAGAAGATAAAACCTATGCCAGCTGGCAGCAAAAAGGCTACTTCAAGCCGGAAGTCAATCCCGCTGGCGAGCCCTTTACGATTGTCATGCCACCACCAAATATCACCGGACAGCTCCATATGGGCCACGCCTTTGATGGCACCCTGCAGGATGTCTTGACCCGCTACAAACGGATGGATGGTTACGCCGCCCTCTGGCTGCCGGGCACCGACCACGCCTCGATCGCCACCGAAGTTAAGGTCGTCGATAAGCTGCGCCAAGAAGAAGGCAAAACAAAGCAGGAGATTGGCCGCGAAGCCTATTTAGAACGCGCCTGGGACTGGGCGCTGACTTATAAAAGCCGGATTACCGACCAGCTTAAAAAACTGGGCGCCTCCTGTGACTGGAGCCGCGAACGCTTTACCATGGATGAGGGCTGTAGCCAGGCCGTTAACGAAGCCTTTGTCAACCTCTACGAAAAAGGCCTGATCTATAAGGGCAGCCGGATTATCAACTGGTGTATCACCTGTAAAACAGCCCTTTCCGAAGCCGAGGTCGAGTATGCCGAACAGCAGGGCAATTTATGGCATATCCGTTACCCGCTCACCGAAGGGGACGGCTATCTGGTAGTGGCCACCACCCGACCCGAAACCATGCTCGGCGATAGTGGGGTAGCTGTCCATCCTGACGATCCCCGCTATGCCCACCTGATTGGCAAAACCGTGACCCTGCCCTTACTCAACAAAGAAATTATCATTGTCGCCGATGACTATGTCGATATCAGCTTTGGCACCGGGGTGGTTAAGATGACGCCCGCCCATGATCCCAATGACTATGAGGTCGGCCTACGCCATCAGCTCGAACAAATTCGCGTCCTAAACGATGACGGCACCATGAACGAACTGGCCGGAAAATATGCCGGCATGGATCGCTATGACTGTCGCAAGGCGGTACTTACGGATTTAGAAGCCCTCGATCTGCTTGAAAAAACTGAAGAACACCAGCATAATGTCGGGGAATGTTACCGCTGCGCCACCACCGTGGAGACGATGACCTCCGAACAATGGTTTGTCAAGATGGAAGAACTAGCGGGTCCGGCACTGGACGCGGTACGCAACCACGGGACTGATTTTATCCCCGACCGCTTTAATAAAATCTACTATAATTGGTTAGAAAACATCCGTGACTGGTGTATTTCACGGCAATTGTGGTGGGGACACCGGATTCCGGCCTATTATTGCGGTGATTGTGGGGAGATGATCGTTTCCAAGGCAGCGCCGACAGCCTGCCCCAAATGCGCTAGTAGAAAGATCAGCCAGGATGAAGATGTCCTGGATACCTGGTTTAGTTCGGGGCTATGGCCCTTCTCAACCCTGGGCTGGCCGGAGCAGACCGACGACTTAAAAAAATTCTATCCGACCACGGTATTAGTGACCGGTTATGATATTATCTTTTTCTGGGTCGCCCGGATGATCTTTATGGGTCTCTTTGAAATGGGTCAAACCCCCTTTAAAGATGTCTATATCCATGGCCTGGTGCGGGATTCCCAGGGACGCAAAATGAGCAAGTCATTAGGAAACGGGATTGATCCGCTAGAACTGATTGAGACCTACAGCGCCGACGCCCTACGCTTTACCATTATCACCGGGAATTCTGCTGGTAATGATATTCGCTGGCAGGATGAAAAGGTCGAATCCAGCCGTAATTTCTTAAACAAGATCTGGAATGCCGCCCGCTTTGTGCTGATGAATCTGGATGAAGATATTGTCGATAAAAAGGATCAGGCTTTAGCCAATCTGGAGAATACCGATAAGTGGATTCTTAGCCGGATGAATACCATCGTGGCCGAAGTCAACCACAATATGACCAAGTATGAATTGGGGATTGCCGCCTCAAAAATCTATGATTTTGCCTGGAACGAATACTGTGACTGGTATATCGAGCTGGTTAAACCCCGCTTATATGGCGAAGATCAGCAGACCAAGATCTCAGCCCAATATACGCTCAGAGTGGTACTCGATACGATCCTGCGGTTGCTCCATCCCTTTACCCCCTTTATTACCGAAGAAATTAATGGCTACCTGCCTGGCACCACCGGTGATATCATGGTAGCGGCCTGGCCACACTTTGATGACAGCCTGGTCTTTCCCGAAGACGAAAAGGCAGTTGAGTTTCTAATGGCTGCCATTCGCAGCATCCGTAATATCCGGGCTGAAATGGATGTCCCCAATGCCAAAAAGACCCAGTTATTCCTGATTTCAAGTAACCAGGAACACCTGTCCTTGATGGCCGAATCGCTCCATTATTTCCAGAAGCTGGCCTCCGTGTCAACGATTCTGCCGATAAGCAAGGCCGATATTCAGGAAAACTATGTTTCGGCCGTGGTTGACGATCTGGAAATCTATATCAACCTGGATGAGCTGGTTGACAAGGAAAAAGAAATTGCCCGCTTAGAAGCCGAGAAAAAGAAGCTCGACCAGGAAATTGACCGGGTCACTCAAAAACTGGCCAATAAGGGCTTCACCGATAAGGCGCCGGAAAAGGTTGTTCAAATCGAACGGGACAAACAAAAGAAATTTGTCGAAACGCTGGAAAAAGTGCTGGAACGGTTGGAATATTTTAAAAAATAAATGATCCTAAAATAAGCTTTAGTTAAATAATAATAATGTGCATTTAAAAACCCCCGTCTGACTGTTCAGGCGGGGGTTTCTGCTCGTCGTCTAAAGGGTCAATGATCGGTTAATAACGAAGATCATTGCGGGGCGCAAGCTGGAAGTGGCAAAACAATTGCTTGGGATAAGAGATCACCCCAAAGCCACAGCCGACCGCAAAGTCGGCCATTTGAGCCATCACTGTGGCGTTCATCTGGCCGGGGAAATAGCCGTCAAAGGCTTCTCCGGTGAGGTGGTAGGAATCGGGGACGCCGCCAGCTGCCCGGTTGACGGTCGGACAACGGCCACCCGAAGAAATCACCAGCGGCCAACCGAAGGCGTCGCGCAGCGCCTGGGCGAAGACCTTAAGGGGCGCCACCACATCCAGTCCGCAGCCGCAGCCGCAGGCAAATTCAGTAGCGCTAAAGTTTTTTAGCTCCGGCTGATCGGGCAGTTCCTGGTCTGCCGGCAGGGGCAGGCAGAGCCGCTCGCTTAAGGCCAGTAATAAGGCCTTATTGGTAAATTCACCAACAATCCCGTCGACCGCCAAATCCATGTTACTTTGAAAGGCGCGGACGGCGGCCGCCGTTTTAGGGCCAGCAATCCCATCAATTGGGCCTGGGTCATAGCCCAGGGCGGCCAGCGTTTCCTGGAGCCATTTGAGATAATCGTTTATAACTTTTCCTCCTTGTCTTTGAGGGCGGAAATCGCCCCCTGAATCGGTTTGGGCAAGGGGACCCCGATCAGTCCGATATTTTCGGTGATTGAGATCAGCTCGTTGCCGCAGTAGGCAATAATGGTGGCATCGCGGATAAAGTTTAAGCCCAGCAGCAGATCGAGCCGACAGGCGATCAGGACGACCGCCAGGGCAGCCCCTTTGCGAAAAAAGCCCTGCCAGGCGGCGCCGCTTTCAAGGGCGCCCTGGGCAGATTTTTGGCTTTTTCTAAAAACACCGGCCAGGATCAATCCGCTGGCGTAGTCGACTGCCATAAAAATGAGCAGCGACTGCAGGCCAGTATCCCAGCCACCCAGCAGGTCAGCCAGCCAGCCGCCCACAAGCCCCAGGCCTGTTAGCGCCAGCGCTTTATAATCACCCATCGGGCAGGTCGGCGGGCAGCCTTACAAACACCCCGGCATCGTTAGGCAGGAGTTTGCTGGTGGCCGCCCTCATTAAGGGCTCTGGGTTAGCAGGAGCGCCGCACCGCTTAGGCCGCATCATAGAAATCGGACTGGGTCGTTTCGACCAGTTTACAGTCCTGTTTAGTAACCAGAGCCAGGCCACCGGGACGGAAAATATCCGCCGCCAGAATGGCGTCCATGGCCGCCACTGCTTCGGCCTCGGTGACATCGGGGCGGGCATCTGAAATGGTCATGTTGGTGTTTTTTGCACTGCTGTTTTTAAAGGTCATTACAATTTTAAATTCGGGCATCGTGTTCTCCTTTCCTTAAATATTTTGAAATCTTACTGGCCATCGTCAAAAATCAGGTCTTCCTGAATCCGCCGCACTTCTTCTAGCGCCGGTAGCTGCAAGCCGGTGATGGCGACTCCCACTGCCATCAGATCAGGCAGGCTGGCATCGGCTTTGATATTCCCGTAGGATTTGTTCTTAATGACTTCCTTACCATCAATAAAGCCATGATTAAGCCGGGTTACCAGCTTGTTTGATAAAAATTCACTGACAATCATTGCGTTCCTCCTTTCTGCGTTTTTTGGCGCCGCCGGTTTAAGAGCGGCTTATAACAATTGTTTGTGAAGCCGGTAGCCAATTTTGTTGTGGCAAGTGATCGCGGCTGACCGGCTTGTTTTGGTTGGGGAGACATTGCCGCAAAACTGACAGCTTACCGCATAGGCTTTGCTTTCGCCACTAACCTGGCAGACCCCATCACAGATGGGACACGGTTTAATTGGTTTTTCCATGTTGACCTCCAATCTTTTGTTATTAAAGCCATTATGACAGATTTTTTCAAAAAAGGTTCTGCGCAAGATGTTTCACAGTTATTTCAGCACCCTTTGTGCGGTATCTTGCCGTCCTTTTAATTCGCAATCAACATTTTGGGGCGGTTGCTGGGTAAAGGCGGCGGGCAGTCGCGATCGACCTGATAGCAATCGACAAGCGCCGATAGCTCAGCCAACAAGGCTGGCGCGGCGGTTAGATCAAAACAGAAAATCCCATAAGTACCGCTAAGCAGAATCAGCGACTGATCCTTGATGACGTAGCGGAGCGCCTCGGGAAAGGCCTCCGATTCGATCAGCAGACCGCGCTGGCGATCTTCGCGACGCCAATACTTTTCGCAAAAGATCGCTTTGTTAATTTTAAGATAGCGTCGCATCGGGCTAGGAAAGGTATTCTACTTTGACGTAGCTCTTGCGCTGGGTGACTTTTAAATAGTCCTTGAGTAGCCGCACGTATAGCTCCGGCTCAGCCTTTTCGACAGCCTTGAGGTTGATCCCGGTGTTGCGGGTCTCGCCAACGATTAAGATTTTAAAACCGTCGGTGACGATCCGGTCGAGGCCGGCGTCAATCAGATTGCGGTGGAGTTTCTCTTTTAAGCCTTTTAATAGGGCCTCTTCGGCACGCACTTGTTCGTGCTTGACCAGGGTATTTTGAATCAATTGACCATGGTTTTCTAAAAATAATTCTTGTGTCATTGTTTCCTCCATTTTTTACTGTTATTTTTACTGTTATTTTTACTCTTGCTGTGATCGCCAGCGACTGGCTAAGATCCTTTAGCCCGAAAATGATTCCCATTCGTCCAGCAATTCCTGGTAGGCCTGATCACTGGCTTGCTGGTCTTCTTTTTGCTGCCAGCTATGAATCGCGGCGTAGTCACTGCTATAAACATAGCCCTTGCTTTCCTTGCCGAGATCGAGCCGCCGGATCCAGTCTTCCCAGCTATCGGGAAAATCAGCTTTTAGCAGCTCCATTTCTGACGCGGTCAAGAAGACATTGCCAAATTGGCCGTAGGCGCTTTTTTCTTTATGGTTTGGTTTAATATTGTTTAGTTTAGGATTGTTTAGTTTATATAAGTGTAGCGGTTGATGCGCCGGTTGATGTCGCAGGTGATCATCGCTTTGATCCCCAGCTTGCGCCGCACCGATTTGAAAATTGGCGGTCTGGTGGCATTTTTCAGCTAGCTTTTGATGCCCGACTTGATGTCCGCTGTGATGCCCGCTGTGATGGTTGATTTGATCCGCGCCGGTGCTAGCGTCCGGCTGAGCGCTGCGCTGGCTAGCAAAAAGCACAAACTGATAGCAATTGGGCGTCCGACTTTTGCCGCGGACACAAATGATCCGGCCGGCAGCAATCAGTTCATTGCGGGCACGTTCGGCCGTGCTACGGGAATTGGCCTGGATCATCAGCGCCATCCGCTTCATGTCGACTTGCAACCAATCGGGAAAGCCGGCTGAATTCCACAAACAGAAAAGCATAAACCAGAGCAGCTGAGCATTGCTGCTTAACTGCCTGGTTTGAATAAACCGATAAAAGCCGGTGATCTCGGTAATGAAATTAACTTTCATGGGCGAGGCCGCGCTTATATCTGGTGGTTGATCGGATTAATTAGCCTAACGCTCATTGATCCACAACCGCATCATCAAAGCCTTCTAAACTAACGAAAAATATTTCATCGACCTTCTTGTCGTAGTAGCGGGCAATCTTAATTTTGATATTGTCCTTAGGGATCCGCTTGCCAGACTCATAATAGCGGATTGCCGGTTCACTAATATTTAGTGCTATTGCCACCTCCCGCTGGGTCCGATCACCACGCAACTTCATTAATATTAATCCAATCTGTTTTCTATTTATTAACATAGCATTACTCCTCTTTTCAGTTTTAGATTTATAGAATATGATTTTTATAATGAATATAACCGCCTAAAATATCTTTTAATTCACGTATCTCCTTTCCATTAAAATCAATTATAATTATTTTGTTAATGATTGCAATAGAAAAAAAGCAACTTTTTTATTTCAGCACACTTCGTGCGGTTTGGCATTCGAATTTTAAAATTACGAATTAGCACGCTTTATGGGTGTTGATCGTTCTATAATCATTTTCATAAATGAATAAAATGAAACTCTAGCTTAAATATAAAAATCAGATTTTTTTTTGAACGACAAATGTATTTACGCAACAAAAATAACACAAAATCTGTTATAAAGTGTCTGCAATAGCACAAATTGTGTTATCAATGACTTGCGCAATTAGCCCTTATTCATTTACAAATCGGTTAAAACCCCGATTTTGTGGGCTTTAACTAGAATAAAAGGCTAGCGGTATTTTTAGAAATTCACGAATCGTGTGTTTTAATTGCACAATTGGTGCTAACGCCACCGCACAATTTGTGCTGAAATACACTTTCTGGTCAGCAGGGCTTGTTTTATTAAAAGGCCTGCTGTTATAATCAAGAAATAAAAGGTTGCCTTAACTGACCTAAAAAGTTACCGGAAAGGTTAATGCAAAATAACAGAAATGGAGAGAATGATGGAAACAATGATAAAAAATAAAACGGCGCCTGAAAATGATGGCGATCTCAGTCCAACGGAATATTTGAGCCAGCTGGTGACCCTTAAAAAAGCCCTCCACCAGCTTAATCAGCACCCCGCCATTACCCTATGTGGGATTGACCTGTGCGTCCATGTTTACCAGGGCATCGGGGCGCTGGCACAAGCAGCCAACCAGACCCTGACGGTGAAGCCCAGAAATTGCCGTGACTTTCCCATGGAGCTAGGTTTTGTTTATCAGGGGGTAAGCTTTTGTGAGTTGAAGGCGGCGGCGGTGGTTAAGGGGTTGGGGTGAAAGGGGGGGCTCTTATGCTTTAATATTAGCTTTTGTTTACATATGTCAAGTTTTTAATGCACTTTAATAAGACAAGCTGCAATTTATTTGCATATTTATTTGTCTTTGTATTTACAATTGCTACAGAATAAGTTTATAATTAAATTAATCGTTACTTAAGGGAGAATACTTAAGGGAGCGCTTATGGCTGTTCAAGCAGTCATTACAACAATACGGAGGCTACGCCCCAGCAATTTTCGAAAAAGAGCATTGCCCGGGGCTTACTTATTTTGCTGGTGTTACGTTCGAAGGGGTGGCCCCGCGACGCTAGCTCTCTCATCGTGCCTCTTAGTTAAACCATTCATCTGATAAAAGGCAATTACAATTTTTTAAGTTGCTATCAGCTAATGATTAAAAAGAATAACCGTGGCGTAAAATTGTAATTAGTAATAGCCATTTGTTACAGAGAGGCGTATAATAATAAGGCATGTTATAAATAAATATGGGCTGGTTTTTATCAATAAAGCAGCTGATCCAACTGCATGCTTAGTAATGGGGAGATGAATGAGATGGAACTGATCGATAATATAAGCAAGACCCTAAAAGATGATCTGAGCATTGAAATAAATAAAGGCAGCAAGTTATCCATTGCGGCCGCCTGCTTTTCAATTTACGCTTTTGAGGAACTAAAAAAACAATTGAAGCATATTGATGAACTGCGCTTTATTTTTACATCACCCACCTTTACCACCGAAAAGACCAAAAAAGAAAAGCGGGAATTTTATATCCCCCGGCTCTCCCGGGAACGCAGCCTCTACGGCACCGAATTTGAAGTGAAACTCCGCAATGAGCTGTCCCAGAAGGCCATCGCCAAAGAATGCGCCGAATGGATTCAAAAAAAAGCGGTTTTTAAGTCAAATCAAACCAACGAAAACATGATGGGTTTCATCAATGTGGATGACAAAAGCTACATGCCCATCAACGGTTTTACCACCGTCGATCTGGGCTGTGAGCGCGGCAATAATGCTTACAGTATGGTTCAGAAAACGGAAATCCCCTTTTCTAAAGCCTATCTTGATTTATTCGATAGCCTCTGGCACGATCAAACAAAACTCCAGGTCGTTACCGAAGAAGTAATCGAAAACATCACGGCGGCCTATAACGAGAATGCCCCGGATTTTATTTATTTTTTTACCCTCTACAATATTTTCAATGAGTTTCTTGAAGACATGACCGAAGACGTCCTACCCAACGACGCCACCGGGTTCAAAGAAAGCAAGATCTGGAAGATGCTTTATAATTTCCAGAAAGATGCGTCGCTGGCGATTATCAATAAACTGGAGAAATACAACGGCTGTATCCTGGCTGACAGCGTCGGTCTGGGTAAAACTTTCACAGCCCTGGCAGTGGTCAAATACTACGAAAACCGTAACAAATCGGTACTGGTTCTTTGCCCGAAAAAATTGTCCAACAACTGGAATACCTATAAAGATAATTATCTGAATAATCCCATCGCCGCCGACCGCTTGCGTTATGATGTACTTTATCATACCGATCTCAATCGTACCCGGGGGCGTTCCAACGGTCTGGATTTGGACCGTCTCAACTGGGGCAATTATGATCTGGTGGTGATTGATGAATCCCATAATTTCAGAAATGGCGGCAAACTAAACGGCCAAGAAAATGAAAAAGAAAACCGTTATCTAAGGCTGCTCAATAAGGTGATCCGCAAAGGGGTCAAAACCAAGGTGCTGATGCTTTCGGCAACGCCCGTTAATAACCGCTTTAACGATCTCAAAAACCAGCTCCAGTTGGCCTATGAAGGGGATACCAGCCTAATCGACGAAAAGCTGGACACCCGCGGCTCCATTGATGATATTTTCAAAAATGCCCAGAAAGCCTTTAATCAGTGGTCTAAATTTGAAGCCGAAGAACGTTCAACTGATCGACTGCTGCGAATGCTGGACTTTGATTTTTTTGAAGTACTGGACAGCGTTACCATCGCTCGCTCCCGAAAACACATTGAAAAATATTATGATACCACTGAAATCGGTAAATTTCCCACCCGTTTAAAACCCCTGTCATTAAGACCCCCACTCACTGATTTAAAAAATGCTATCAACTACAATGAAATCTTTGAACAGCTGATGCTCCTGAACTTAAGCATTTATACCCCCTCCCAATTCATCCTCCCCAGTAAAATGGATAAATACGCCGATTTGTACGAAGATAACACGGTTAATATCGGCTTTACCCAGGCAAACCGGGAACAGGGCATCCGCCGGCTCACGGCCATCAACCTGATGAAACGGATGGAAAGCTCGGTGCATTCCTTTAATCTTACCCTAAAACGGATGGAAGATTTAATCAACGGGACAATTCACAAAATTGATCATTTCAAAAAACAGGATAAGACCACCCTTAACCTAACCGAACTCGATAACCGACAGGATTATGACGAGGATGATCAGAATAACGATGATTTTTTTACCATTGGCAAAAAAGTAAAAATTGATCTGGCCGATATGGATTATAAATCCTGGCGGGCTAATCTTGCCAAAGACAGTGAAGTTCTGGAAATTCTGGCCTTGATGGTTGGGGACATCACCCCGGAACATGACAGCAAACTCCAGGAATTATTTAGGGTGCTCAAAAATAAGATGGAGAATCCGATCAATCCCGGTAATCATAAAGTGATTATCTTCACGGCCTTTGCGGATACCGCCGAGTATCTTTATCACCACGTCAGTAAATATATAAAAAAGCAGTTTGAGCTGGAAACCGCGATGGTAACCGGCTCGATCGAGGGACGGTCAACCATTGCTAAACTCCACGCTGATCTTAATACGGTGTTGACTTGCTTTTCACCTGTGTCAAAGGATAAGGCTCTGCTGATGCCGAACAGTCCGATTGAAATTGATCTGTTAATTGCTACTGATTGTATTTCTGAAGGACAGAATCTCCAGGATTGCGATTATCTGATTAACTACGATATTCATTGGAATCCGGTGCGGATTATCCAGCGTTTTGGCCGGATCGATCGGATCGGCAGCAGAAATAATCAGATCCAGCTGGTGAACTTTTGGCCAGATATTTCATTGGATGAATACATCAATCTTAAAGCCAAGGTGGAAACGCGGATGAAAATTGTCAATATGTCAGCTACCGGTGATGATAATCTCCTCAGCGATGAAGAAAAAACCGATTTGGAATACCGCAAGCAGCAATTGAAACGCCTTCAGGAAGAGGTCGTGGATATTGAGGATATGTCGACCGGGATCTCGATTATGGATCTGGGGCTTAATGAATTTCGATTAGATCTGCTGGAATACGTGAAGAACAATCCCGACCTGGATAAGATCCCTTTTGGTCTTCATGCCGTGGCACAAAGCCAGACCGATGCACCAGCTGGGGTAATCTTTGTGCTAAAAAATATCAACGGCAGCATCAATCTGGACAATCAGAATCGCCTGCACCCTTTTTATATGGTTTATCTCGGTGATAACGGCAAAATTGCCTGCGACCATCTTTCGCCAAAGAATATGCTCGATAAAATGCGCTATCTTTGTAAGCATAAAACTGCGCCCATTACCCAGCTGTACCGGGCTTTCAATGAGGAAACCCGGGATGGCCGGGATATGACTAAATTTTCGGAAATGTTAGGCGATGCAATTAATTCCGTTATTGATGTCAAAGACCAAAATGAACTGGATCTATTTTTAAATGGCCAAGCCATCAGCTTTTTATCAAACGAGATTAAAGGTCTGGATGATTTCGAATTGATCTGCTTTCTGGTTGTGAAATAAAAAATGTAGGAAGGTGATGCGCATGCTGGGCTTGCCAAAAAAAACCGAACTGAACAAACCAATACCCAAAGAGGCCATCAAGAAGAAATTTGCGCTAAAAGGACCGGCCAAAGACCACTTTGACGCCGATATTAAAAAACTGGCGATCATCCATGAGCTATCGCCGACTTCAATTAATGCGGAAGTCGGCAAAACGGTACCGATCATTTATGTGTTACGGGTATCCCTTAAAACCAAAGATTTTGATGAGAAAAACATCCAGCTGATTTCAAAGATGATTGAACAGCATATGGTCTTTGTATTAGAGGTTGAGGGTCAGGCCTGTCTGGCTGCCTACTACACCCGGCTACTGAAAAGTCCCTGGCAACCCCTGGAGACGCTGCAAATAAAACTGAGTGGCCTCAATCTGGATATCATTTGGGAAAACCTGCTGATTGAGATTGGCGGCATCGAAATGCAAAATGGCAATAGCCTGGATGAGCAATTGGCCATTGATGAAATCCGTCAAAAACTGGAAAAGCAGATTGCTGCCCTTGAGAAGCAGGCAAGAGCTGAAAGTCAGCCGAAAAAGAAATTTGAGCTGGTGGAAAAAATCAGAAGTCTGGAAAAGAGTCTGAAAGAAATGGCTTAATCCATCGTGTGGGTTAAGCTAGCGTAGCGCTTAGAACTTAAACACGTGTTTATTATTTTAGGAGGTGTTCAATTGGCTAAAGACCTTACGAATTCAGATATCGATCGACAGAATATTTTAAATAATGAGATGGCACTGAATGAGATACAAAAAACTGCAAATCTGAAGGGTGTCAACTTTGAAGGAAAAATAACATTCACTAAAGAGATGGTTGCAGAGTTTTATGACATTGATAACCGTACAATTGAGCGATATATAAAGAAGCATAATGTTGAACTAAAAAATAATGGTTACGAAGTCATTCGAGGCAAGCGCCTTAAAATATTTTTGGGAATACTCAAGCATGATTTTGGTACCGACATAAATGTCGGTACCAAAACAACAGTTATGGGAATTTTTGATTTCAAATGTTTTTTGAATATTGGAATGCTTTTAGCTGAAAGTGAAAATGCGCGTATTCTACGACAGATGATACTCGATGTAGTCATTGATATCATCAATCAGAAAACTGGCGGTTCAACAAAATACATCAACCAAAGAGATCGTGATTTTTTAGGTGCTTTTTTACAGGAAGAGAGTTATCGAAAAGAATTTACCGATGCACTGAGAGACTTTGTTGATATGGGGAATTTCAAATACGCCCGCTATACGGATATGATTTATCAGAGTATCTTTAGAGAAAAAGCAAAAGAATATCGAGAAATTCTGAAACTCAAAAGCAAAGATAAGGTAAGAGATACTTTTTATGCGGAAATTTTAGATTTAGTCGCTTCCTATGAATGTGGATTGGCGGAATTACTTAAACAGAAATTTCAGGAAAAAAAAGAAAAACTGGATAGCTGGGAAGTTGATGAGATTTTTCATGAATTTGAGAATTTGCCACATTGGAAACCATTGATTACAAGCGGGCGAAATAAGATGGCCAGTCGGGATTTAGCACTTCGTGATGCATTTCATAAACAATTAGAAGCATACATCACACCTTTAGACGAAAAAGAATATAAATTATTTCTGGGCGAAGAAGGAGATGTGATCGAAAAACTGATGAACGAAAATGCTGAAGTATTAAAAAGGTTAAAAGAGCGTGAATAAGATGAATGGTTACACGTATATCTCTATTGATGAAGCAATGGAGATCCATAAAAGAACCGTTGTAAATAGCGGTGGCGGCTTGACGGAATGCATTGATCAGAACCGTCTCGATAGTGTTTTGCATCATATTCAGAATGACGACTATTATCCAACTTTTGTGGATAAAATCACCCATTTATTTTTCTGCGCCTGCCAATTTCACTGCTTTGCAGATGGAAATAAAAGAATCGCAATAACCTTGTCGACACAGTTTTTGTTAAAGAATGGTTATATGCTCATTGCCAGAGATTTTATTGGTAAAATGGAAAATATCAGTTATCATGTCGCGGCAGGAAAAATAGATAAAGAACTGCTGAACAAGATCATGACGCTAATTTTTGATGGTGAGTATGACACCAATGAAGCGATCAAACTTGAAATTTATAATGCAATAAAAGATAGCTAGGTACCGATTTCTGGATCGAGTGCGAAAGGCGATAGTTATGGAGAGGTGTACGCAATATTTTAAGAAAGTGAATGGTAGGATGACGCAACTGTTTCCAAAATGGAAATAGTTCAAAAGGAAGGCAGATGCCAGGTTAAACGACTGTTTGAACAAAAAGTTATTTAAAAAAGAGATGGAGAAGTTAAAATGAGTTCAGACCAAACAAGACGAACATTGAATCAGCTTGATAAAGATCTGGCTGATTTAGAGAAAAAAATGGCTGCTGAAGTAAAGAAAGAAGCTGAAAAAACAAGAAGTATTAACTCTACGCAGAAGAGTATAACAAAAAATACATCAGTCGCCACGAAGCAATCAAAACTAAAGCAGATACAGGGTTATCAAAATGATTTGGAAAGGATAGCCGGTAATAAAGCGGATATCAGTAAAAAAATTGCAGATAAAAAATCGAAGAGCGCAGATGCTTCAATAAAACTGAGAAAAGAAGAAGCAGAAGAATCCAAAAAATCAGAAGTAAAACAGAAAGCAATCCACGCTGACTATGAAAAGCGTATTTCTGATTTAACGTCCCAATTAACTCAACAAGCCATGAAACCGGAAAATAACACTCATTTATATGCTGATCATTCCCAGGAAGAATTCGATGTTTTTTTATCACATGCAACAGAAGATAAAGAGAGCTTTGCGGATGAATTATTTGAAGAACTTCAAAAAGTCGGGGTCAAAGTTTGGTACGATTCGATTAATATAAGATGGGGAGATAGCTTACGTTCAACAATTGATAATGGACTAAAGAAATCAAAATATGGGATTGTCATTATCACAACAAATTATATTAATAAAGGGTGGACACAATACGAACTGGATGGTTTGTTTCAAATAGAAATGACCAATGGAAAAACAATTTTGCCCATATGGCATAATATTACTAAAAAGGATGTTCAAGCGTTTAGCCCATCATTAGCGAGTAGAGCAGCATTAAATACGGCAATGTTGACCCCTGAGGAAATTGCACTGGAGCTACTTAAATTTTTGGATATTGAACCGATACAGAAGGAGCAAGTAAATGGATAAGCTTAAAATGCGCAGTATCAACAAGGTTGATGATAACATTGAAAAAATTGGTAACCTGTTTCCCAATTGCGTCACTGAGGCCAAGGTGGATGGCAAAATCTCCAAGGTGGTGGATTTTGACAAGTTGAAGCAGGAACTTTCGGATTTTGTGGTGGAAGGTTGCAACGAGCGTTACCAGTTTACCTGGCCGGATAAGAAACAATCCATTCTGTTGGCCAATGCCCAGATTGCCAAAACCCTGCGGCCCTGCGTAGAAGAAAGCGTGGACTTTGACAGTACCCAAAATCTGTATATTGAAGGGGATAACCTGGATGTCCTGAAACTCCTTCAGGAAACCTATTTGGGTAGGGTGAAAATGATATATATTGACCCGCCCTATAATACCGGCAATGACTTTGTATATGAGGATGATTTTGCCCAAAACACAGGTGAGTACCTGGCCAACAGCGGTCAATTCGATGAAGAAGGCAATCGACTGGTTAAAAATCTGGACAGTAATGGTCGTTTTCATACCGATTGGTTGAATATGATCTACCCAAGGTTAAAGCTGGCGAAAGATCTACTGACCGAGGATGGGGTTATTTTTATTTCGATTGGTGATGAAGAAGTTGATAATTTACGAAAAATAAGTGATGAAATCTTCGGGGATTCTAATTTTGTTGCAACTATTATATGGAAAAGAAAAAGAGGCAGAGACAATTCAGCAAAATGGTTTAGTAAATCTCATGAGTATTTAATTGCATATACAAAAATGAAAAACTCATTTGTAGTAAATTATTTAGAACTTGATGAAGAAACAAAAAAGGCGTATAAAAACAAAGATAATGATCCGCGTGGTAACTACAGGATGTTAGCCTGTTGGGCAAGAGGGACACAAGGTGGAGTTAGTTATGACTTTACTACAAAAGAAGGTCAATATTTTGAAAAAAGACTATGGCTATTTAGCGAATCAAATTTAAAAAAAATGGACGCTGAAGATAGACTAATCATAATAGGTGACAATATATATCGGAAACTATTTATAAATGAGAACAAGGGGAAGATACCAGAAACTCTGTGGGACAATGTTTCAAACGCTGCTAATGCTTCAGATGAAATAAAAAAATTGTTTACAAATATCATTTTTGAGACACCAAAGCCCATTCCATATATCAAAGAAATGATGAAAATTGGAACCGATAAAGACTCAATCATTCTCGACTTCTTCTCCGGTTCCGCCACCACCGCCCATGCCGTTATGCAATTAAACGCTGAAGATGGAGGCAACCGAAAGTTCATTATGGTTCAGATCCCCGAATCCACCGATGAAAAAAGCGAGGCTTATAAAGCCGGTTATCCGAACATTTGTGAAATCGGCAAAGAACGGATCCGTCGGGCCGGCACCAAAATCAAGGCAGAAAACCCTGAAACAGCCAAAGATTTAGATACCGGTTTCCGGGTGCTAAAACTGGCTTCCACCAATATGAAAGACGTTTTCTACACCCCGGAAGACACCAATATTTCCATGTTTTCCGACCTGACCGACAACATCAAAGCTGACCGGTCGCCGGAAGACCTCCTCTTTCAGGTAATGCTGGATCTGGGGGTACTGCTGTCCAGCAAAATTGAAACCAGCACCATTGACGGGAAAAATGTCTTTCGGGTGGCTGATGGATTTTTGATGGCCTGTTTTGACAAAGGTCTGTCCGATGCCACCATTACCGCAATTGCAAAAATGAAACCCTATTATTTTGTGATCCGGGATCACTCCATGGCCACGGATGCGGTCGCTGCCAATTTCGATCAGATCTTTGCGGCCTACAGCCCGGACACGGTCAGAAAGGTCTTATAAAGGTTTGATGAAATGAAATTTACCTTTAAAATCCAGCCCTATCAAACCGATGCCGTGAACAGTGTCATGGACGTCTTTAGCGGCCAGCCTTTTGCCAGCCCGGTCAGTTATATCAGAGACCTGGGTAAAGTAGCGACTCAAAGTCTCCCGATCGCAGAGCAGGTGACCTTAATCTCTAAATTTTACGATGCCGATGCCCTGGATCCGGAAGATGACAGCGGCTTTAAAAATGAAGCCGTAGCACTTTCCGATGAGCAGCTGCTTAAGAACCTTCAGGCACTTCAGAACCGCAACAATATCAAGCAGTCGGCGGCGCTATTTAACGATCTGGGTCGTTGCAGTCTGGATATTGAAATGGAAACCGGTACCGGAAAAACCTATGTTTATATCAAAACCATGTTTGAACTGGACAAACGCTATGGCTGGTCCAAGTTTATCGTGGTGGTGCCCTCCATTGCCATCCGGGAAGGGGTCAAGAAGAGCTTTGAAATGACCGTCGATCATTTTATGGAGCATTATAACAAGAAAGCCCGTTTTTTTGTCTACAACAGCAAGAACCTGCACCAACTGGATGAATTTTCCAGCAGTGGAGGCATCAACGTGATGATCATCAATACCCAGGCCTTTGCCGCCTCCTTGAAAGAGGGGGCTAATAATAAAGAAAGCCGGATCATTTATTCCGAGCGGGATGAATTCGCCTCCCGCCGTCCCATCGATGTGATCAGTGCCAACCGCCCGATAATTATCCTGGATGAACCGCAGAAAATGGGTGGGGACGTGACCCAGAAAGCACTGCAGAATTTTAAACCACTTTTTTGTCTCAATTATTCAGCTACCCATGCAGTCCAACACAATCTGGTCTATGTGCTGGATGCCCTGGAAGCCTATAATCACCGGCTGGTCAAGAAGATCCAGGTCAAGGGCTTTGAAGTTAAAAATTTCCGGGGCACCGATCACTACCTGTATCTGGATGACATTATCCTCTCCAGCAAGAAGCCCCCGATGGCCCGGATTGAGCTGGAAATTGCCTATCATAAATCCATCAATCGGGAAGCCCGGATTTTAGGGGTGGGGGATAATCTCTACTACACGTCCAAAGAAATGGAGCAGTATAAAAATGGCTACACCATTTCCGAAATTGATCCCCTTGCCGGAACCCTGACCTTTTTAAACGGTGAGGTCATCACCCGGGGGGAGGTGGTGGGGGATGTCTCTGAAAGTGATATGCGCCGGATTCAGATCCGCGAAACGATCCTCTCCCATTTTGAAAAAGAAGAAAAACTCTTTGAGTTGGGGATAAAAACGCTGTCCTTATTTTTTATCGACGAGGTCGCTAAATACCGCCAGTATGACGAAAATGGCAGTGAAGTCGCCGGGGAATATGGCCAGATTTTCGAACAGGAATATATCAATATTCTCAATGACTATCGCAAACTGTTCAAGACCCCCTATCAGCAGTATTTAAACAGCATCGCCATTGCAGATACCCATAAGGGCTATTTCAGCATCGATAAAAAATCCCATCACATCATCGACAGCAAGGCCAAACGGGGTTCGGAATTTTCCGACGATATTTCGGCTTATGAGCTGATCTTAAAAAATAAAGAACGGCTGCTCAGTTTTTCAGAGCCGACCCGGTTTATTTTTTCCCACTCTGCCCTCCGGGAAGGCTGGGACAATCCCAATGTCTTTCAGATCTGCGCCCTCAAACATTCGGATTCAGCCACCACCAAACGCCAGGAGGTGGGTCGCGGTCTGCGATTATCGGTCAATCAGGCCGGCCATCGCATGGATGCGGAAACCTGCGGCAGTGATGTCCATCAAATCAATAAGCTGACGGTAATCGCCAGTGAAAGTTATAAAAATTTTGTCGGCGATCTGCAAACGGATATTAAAAAAGATCTGTATGAACGACCCGAAAAAGCCAGCCGGGACTATTTTACCGGCAAAACCATCCGGGTTGGCGATCAACTGGTCGTCCTTGATGATCATCAGGCGGGCATGATCTATCATTATCTGGTGAAGAAAGATTATATCGATGAGGATGACCGGATTACCGAAGCTTACCACCAGGATCTGGAAAACAATAGCTTAAAAGAGTTGCCGGATGAGCTCAAAGCGATGGTTGAAGGCATCCATGGGCTGATCCAGGGGATCTTTGATGAAACGGTACTAAATGACATGATTGAAAATGGCCGCCAGACCACCGTCCGGGATAATGAGCTTAATGATAACTTTTATAAAAAAGAGTTTCAGACCCTATGGGGCTATATTAATCATAAATATGCCTATACGGTCGACTTTGACAGCCGGGAACTGATTGAAAAAGCCATTCGCCATATTGATGAGCGCCTCTTTGTCTCGGAACTGCTCTATACCACTGCAGTCGGTGAACAGAAGGATGGTCTGACGTTAAGAGTCATGGAAGAAAAGGACGCCTTTACCATTGGTAAAACCGCAACCAAGACCCTTAAACAGGCTCAGGCCAGCCAGATCCGGTATGATCTAATCGGCAAAATTGCATCGGGAACGATGCTTACCCGGCGCACCGTGGCGGCCATTTTAACAGGCATCAAAGCCCAGACCTTTGCCATGTTTAAAAACAACCCCGAAGAGTTTATTGCCAAGCTGGTTAAATTGATTAAAGAACAGAAATCCACCATGGTGGTGGAACATATCCGCTACGATCAGATTGCGGGAGAATATGACAGTGCGATTTTCACCGCCGAAAAACATGCCCAGAGCATTGACAAAGCCTTTCGGGCTCAAAAACATATCCAGGATTATGTTTATACTGACGGCACGGCGGTCAAAAGTGTGGAGCAGCGCTTCGCCCAGGATCTTGATTCGGCAGATGAAGTGTGTGTTTATGCTAAACTGCCCAAGGGTTTTGCCATTCCCACCCCAGTCGGCAACTATTCCCCGGACTGGGCGATTGCCTTTAATGCAGGAGCCGTCAAGCATATCTTTTTTATAGCCGAAACCAAAGGCACCATGGAAAGCCTCCAGCTGCGCCCGATCGAACAAGCCAAAATTGCCTGCGCTAAAAAACTGTTCAATGAGATTTCCACCAGTGCGGTGAAGTATTACGATGTGGACAGTTATCAAAGTTTGCTGGATGTGATGGGGAAGATGTGACAGAAAATTGCTAGATGAACCTGACACCACCTTACAAAGAATTCTGTTTTGAAAGGAATTATACCATGAAGAAATTTATAGATCCTAAAAAAAGCTCAGAAATCGTTTCGAATATTTTACAGAAGACATACGATGCTGGTAAAAAAGCGACGGTAAACATTCAAAAAAGCGCCAAGTCTTTATCCGATAAAACTATAAATGACAGTTATTTACGTAAGTTGAAAAAATATAGTCCGATTTTCCCTGAATTTTATTGTAGCCCTGGTTTCAACATACCCAACATAATTATGATTGTTGATGACGCGGTGAGACGTGATGTTAATGTCTGTGAGGGGTCAATTGGATGGCTTGGCAAAGAGAATGATATTGAAATTCTCTATCTTTATGATACAGCAATTAAAAAGAGTGGGATACAGTTCATACCGATGGTAACATGCGATGCCGTTTATTGTGTTGATAGTTTTGACCGTAATCGATTTATTAAGGCTGATTATATTTTCACAAGAGCAAATGAAGAAAGAATAGCTGAGTTGAAACATATTGCTTTTTCATTAGGAGCAAAGAGTTGTTCGATTGAAATAAGTGAATCGAACACGGAATCAAATATAAAAAACAAAGAAAAGAAATTTAGTGAAGATGTTAGTTTAGTAGATCAAGGAGTTTCTACAGCTGAAAAATTCGAACAAAATATGTCTAGAAAGGAAAGTAATCATCGAAGAGGAAAGACAGAAATGCAATTTGTGGGAAGTAACAGTCCTAAAAAGCCTGTACTTAAATGGTTTGCTCATGATGAAAATATTATTAGACTCATCGAAATGAGATTTGAAAATGGCAATGCGATCAAATCGGAGATTTTAGAATTATCAGGTTCATCACTGTCGACAATGTCTGAAAAAGCAGCATATGCTATGGATATGGCTGTTAAGAAGGCGGGGGTCAAAGGTAAGGTTAAAGGAAGTTCGGATATTAGTTCCCAGGTTGCAAAAGAGAGTCATAGCAAATTGATTTTCAGAATTGAATTTTAAAAAGAAGAGTAATGTTGTATCTGGTGTCTGAATCGTCCGAATCTGGTGCCAGTTATCGGGTATTTCCGTACATTACTGTGCCTGTCATCAATTTATAATAGAAAGAACATGGCATGGAATCATGCGGGATTCATTTAAAAAACAGGAAGTGTCCAAAACAATGATTAACCCACCGAAAAGAATTCCGTTATTACTGCGGATCGGTTTGTACATCGCCAAAAAAGAAACTGGTAAAGATTTGATGCCGGCCCGTCTGTTAACCTGGTATCCCAGAGCCGCGATCGGTTCTGGTGTTTTAGAGATGATGACTGCAAAAGGGAAGAACGAACAGGAACAGCGGCTGCTCAATTTGGTCAGGCTTCAGGCATCCTTGATCTGCTCTTGTTCATTCTGCATCGACATGAACGCTGCCGGGATTGTAACACATGGCATCACCGAAGCAGAACTAGCCGTATTACAGGGTCAACGGGAGGTCCAGTCGGTTCAGTCATTCAGCCTGCGGGAATTGCTGGCTTTGGAGTACGCCATCAGTCTGTCAAGTACCCCACCGAAACTATCCGATCAATTTATTAAAAATATAACCCGTGAATTTTCCGAAAAAGAAATCGTCATGCTTGCAAGTACTATTGCCGGTGTCAATTATTGGGCCAGGCTAAATCAAGGACTGGGAATCCCAGCGGCTGGATTCAGTGATCGATGTTTGCTCTACCACAAATATGAATAAGTGATCCTAGTGTGATTATTTATTTCCGGTGCCAGGCTCAACTTAACTTTTGACTTAACTATTAGTTTTTTGCATTCTTTTTAAAATACGAAACGAGATATTTAGAGATAATGAATTTTTTAATCGGAGGTGATCCCATGCCCCATGATGAAGCGAAAATCCTGTCCGAGCTTGAATATGAAAAGTATCGAGCCAAAAACGTGACCCCATGCCCCTTGCATTTGCAACACGTTTTAGCGATTTGACTACCTCAACCGGCTATTTTTATGGTTAATCTAAAGAAATTCTAGTATAATATCTTTAGATTAACTAAGGAGGACATTCAAATGCCTAATATTAAATCCAGTACGGATCTAAGAAATAATTACAACGAAATCTCTAAATTCTGCCATGAACACGAAGAACCCATCTTCATCACGAAGAATGGTCAGGGGGACTTGGCTGTCATGAGCATCGAAGCTTACGAAATGTTAAACGGCAAGATTGAACTTTATCGCGCCCTTGATGAAAGTCGAGCCGCCATTAAAGCGGGGAAAAAACGTCCGCTTACTGATGTCATGAAGAACCTGCGACAAGAGATAACCGATGGCAACCTATAGCATTGAGATCTCAGAGCCAGCCGAAAATGACCTTCGTGATATGATCCTGTACATATCTTCACAATTATCATCACCAATGACGGCCATAAATATGATGGATACGATTGAAGAAGCACTGCTTGGTTTATCCGAAATGCCCCAGAAATGTCCGGCTGTTCGTGATGACCGGCTGGCTTCAATGGGATACCGAAAACTTTTGATTAAGAACTATGTCGCTTTCTTTACCATCGATGAACAATCCCACGTCGTCAACGTTGAACGAATCCTTTATGCTCGTCGTGATTGGCTTCGTATTTTGTAGTCTTTCATTTCCATCGACCGCCTTCTTGAGCGGAAACGAGCGGATAATGAGCGATTGAAAATCCTGTCCGAGCTTGAATATGAAAAGTATCGAGCCAAAACAAAAGCCGATCTGAGAAGAAGAACTGATGCCTATCAGAGATTTGAACCCTGAGAAACGTGATGATGCCAGAGAAGTTCATAATTACATTAAAGCGCTTCAGCATGGAGTCAATCGCATTATGCAAGATGATTTTCCTTTGAGCTCCCGACTGATCAGAGAAATACACAATGAACTGATGCAGGGTGTTCGCGGTGAACATAAAACCCCGGGAGAATATCGATTGAGTCAAAATTGGATCGGTGGCAGCATGCCATCCAATGCATCATATGTACCACCCTCACACATCCATATCCCGGAGCTGATTACCGATTTAGTTTGACAGTGCCAGGTTAACTTAACTTTATCTGAACGAAGACGACTGATCCGAACGTACGATCTGGCTAAATACAAAAATCCCCCTGGCTAAATCATTCAATAGTGCGAACACCTGAAATCAGTAGGAGGGGTATTTTGACGCGTTTTACATAATTGTATAGTGCGGTCTACCACAATTTAGTAATTAAAATAATCTAATACATTGCCAGCAAAACCGGCAGTGCTCTTTCTTTAAAAAATCTTTGTTAGATTTAAGGATGATGGATTAGGTCAATTACGCAACAGAAATAATGCTTTAATCCGTTCTTAAAAGTAGTGTTTTCCAATCTTGACGGTCTTTTAGTACCCGTAAAATTGTCACCGTCATTTCATTTGTATTGACGATAAAGAAAATGTGATAAGAATCATAAGGCTTCAGCCTGATTTCGTAACCTTTGTATTCAAAGCTGATTCCCCGGTAGCCGAAGGGAAACGTTTCAAGGCTTTCGGCCATTTGGTAGTATCTATTTAAAAAATCATTGGCTGCTTTGTGGTTTTTTAGGGTGTTAACCATATAGTCAGCCAATTGAAAAACATCATTTTCAGCATCAGGCGTTTGTAATATCCTATACTTCATGGATTTCCAGCTTCTCCCTGATCCGTGCGATTGATTCATTCAAAGAAATAGCCTGTCCTTGTTCCATTTCATCAATGGCTTTATCTAGTTCTTTAAACAAATTCTTTTCCTGCTCGATTAAATTGGGTTTTAGTTCTTTTGCCAATGGTGACATCTCAATCATCTCCTTTCCATCGGTTAATGTTATTATATCCATATTGGTGTCGATATTCAATGACTTTAAGTAATGGATAAGGTAAAGGGACTGTGCCTGACATAAATTTATAAACTTATTCGGAATAAGTCAGACATGATCAAGAGCAGAATCCAGCAGCGCTTCATCCCGGAGGCCATCACTGCCGCCAGTTTCGTGAATCAGCAGGGTGTGCAGGCGCATCACCTGCTGACGGGACAATCGCTTCATTTGGCCAGTTCCGCAAAGGCGTCCTGATGTTTTTTAAGAATTCGCTTGGCAATGGCGTCAACCGCTTAGTCACCGTCACTTCTTCTTCCTGAAACTGGCTGAACTCAAACAGGACATAGCGGGGGGATTGTTTTTTAAAATAATGGCAGCACCATTTTCGTCTTCTGGTAGATGAATTGGGATCTGGCATCCGTAACACCTATAAATACAGTAAAACCTATTCCGCAAACTTGAAAAACTCAAAAACATCAAAAAATCTTGTCTTGAAAAAATGTTTGTTTAGTTTTTGTACTCAGGCCTCATTTCTTTATCTGATTGATTTTGTGGTATAAAAATCAAAATCGATACAAAATATTTCGCAATTTGTTTTTTGCCTTTTAAAAGCGGGTGCATTATGCTATCATATGGATACAAGTTAGTGGAGGTATCGTGATGAAAGATGTTGTTGTAAGAATAGCTGGTATTGAAATAGTCAATATCAAAAATGTGAGTTATGGGAAAATAGAACTCCAGGGCAATCAGTTAGCCGTTGATTCCGAAATGAAAGCGGATATTCTGGGGATTTATGGACAGAACGGCTCAGGTAAAACGGCGGTCATCGAAATCCTGGAATTCCTTAAAAAACTGATGTCCGGCAATTTTTTGCCACCGGAAATTCAGGATTACATTACCAAAGACAGCAATGAAGCCGAATGTAAATTTTCATTCTGGATCAAACACAAAAAAGAAGCCTTTAACTGTGACTATTCATTTAAAATAAAGCATTTCGAAAAAAGCACTTACATCACCAAAGAAAAACTAAGCTACAAGAATTGCACCGGCGAGGATAAAAAAGTTAATCTGGAATATCGGGTTGAAAATGAAGAATATCTCTTCACGCCGCAATACCGATTTAACGAATTCATCCAGAATGACCAGGCCCGTCGCATTGATGTCGCCGTTGCAAAAAAGCTGGCGATGAAAGAATGCCGTTCCTTTTTCTTTTCCGATGAAGTCATTAAGTTGTCGGAGACCTCAGATATCCCGGATCTGTCTAAGATACTAATGAGTTTGAAAGATTATGCCTTCAAAAATATCTTTATTATTAAAAATATCCATTGTGGTGTCATTAATCTGAATCTGGCGATGCCCTTCTCCTTTAAACAGAAAAATGCCGAAAAAGATGTTTTCGGCGATCTGGCGGTTTCTTTAATGGAACCTTCCGTTTTTCCGCAAAAGGAGTTCGATTTATTAACCGAAATTGTCAGCAGTATCAATCTGGTTGTTAAAGCCCTGATTCCCGATATGGCTTTAGTTATCCATAACTATGGCAAACAGATGACGGCCGAGGGCGACGAAGGGATTCGGTTTGAAATGCTGTCGCAGCGAAATGATCAGCTGATCCCGCTGAAATATGAGTCCGAAGGGATCAAAAAAATTCTGTCGGTCTTAAATATGCTGATTGCGGTATACAATCTCCCGGGCATTTGTGTGGCCATTGATGAGCTGGACGCTGGTGTTTACGAGTATCTGCTCGGGGAACTGTTGGAGGTTCTGGAAAAAAGCGGCAAGGGTCAATTAATTTTCACCTCCCATAACTTAAGGCCACTGGAAATGATTCATAAATCGTCATTGGTTTTTACAACAACCAACGACAAAAACCGATATATTCGCTTTTCCAATGTAAAAAGCAACAACAACATGCGGGATGTTTATTTGCGGAGCATTAATCTCGGTGGTCAGAGTGAAGAAATTTATGCCGCAACCAGTGATTTTGAGATCAGTCGGGCATTTCGTAAAGCCGGGAGGCTGGTTAATGATTAGGAAAAAGGTGGTGTTATTTTTGGTCGAAGGCATCACCGATCAGATTGCCCTGGGCGCGATTCTTTCTAAACTGATAGAAAATGAGCAGGTTCATTTTGAGATTGCCGACGGAGACATCACCACCCGGAATGGAATTTCAACAAAAAACGCCAAAGAGAAGGTTTGGTCCCATGTTAAAATATTTCTCGATAAGAAACGCTATACCAAGCAGGATTTGAAACAAGTCATTCATCTGATCGATACCGATGGTGCTTTTGTGCCTGATTCTGCGGTTGTACCAACCACCCGGGCAAAAACACATTATTCTCAAGACTGTATTTATGCAAAAGACTGTGAGGCCATTAAGAAAAGAAATAATCTTAAGCGTGAAATCGTTAGTTGCTTGCGCACGACTTCTAAGATAGGTGGTATTCCATATCAAATCTATTATTTCTCGAGAAATCTTGAACACGCACTCCATAATCAAATAGAAGAATTATCATCTCGGGAAAAGCAAGAACTGTCAGAAAAACTGGAAGATGATTATTATGAAAATCCGAAAGCCTTTGTTCAATTGATTAACAGCAATGCGATTCTTATTGTCGGAAACTACGAGCAAACATGGGAATTTATCAAACTGGATTTAAATTCGTTAATTAGAGGTAGTAATTTTGGCATATTTCTTAAATGATTAGGGGTCGTGCCTGTCGACATCAAGCTAAACCAAGTTGTTTCCGGAACAATAACTTATATGCATCGCCCTGAGCCGTATCCCCCTTGATCTGGATGACGGAGTCAAGGTGAATTACGCCAAGTTCCAGGATGTCGAAAATACCAGTTGAGCTATTTATATTAATTTAGAATTATAAGGGAGTATTTATGAAACGGATAATTGCAATGCTACTGGCATTAGGGATGATATTCGGATTCGCTGCCTGCAGCCCACCAGAAGGACAGACACAAGGGGACGGAGGTTTTGTACTTCAAGCTATAACTAAAAATAAGCGGAGGAAGATGAAAAATGAATGAAAAAAAGAGAACGATAAAAGCGCAAAACAGAAAGAATACGAAACTTGCTGCGCTGGTAATTTTGCTGGTCAGTCTGAGCGTTTCGACAACCGGTTGTGCCAGTATTTTCGGTCTGATCACCGGTCAAAACAGTAAATTGCAACCGCCGGAGATGACTTCAGTTGTTAATACCGATGGTTCATCTCAGGTTAGCATGACTAATCCTAACAAATCGGGAGAAATCAACTATACCCTTGACGGCGCAGAGCCGCTTACGAATTCACTGCTTTATAAAAATTCTTTTACGGTCAATCAAACAACAACCGTTAATGCACGCGTGATCGATGGAAACAAATTGTCATCGATCACAACACAACAATTTATCATTACACAAATGACGACAACGACTGAAGCAACTACCGGACAGACCCCAGCAGCAACCACTTCGGTCCCATCGATTAAGGGATTGGGGGTCGATGTCAATCGTTTATTTGACGTCTGGGCATCATCTACTTTAAGTCCGATCAATGGTTTCTATTACAATGCAGCCAATCTGATCGACTATGACAACGCGACAGCCTGGGTGGAAGGTGTTAGCGGAAACGGTTATGGCGAAACGGTTACTTTTTCCTATAAAGGCACTCAGACGGCGCAAATACAGGGTGTCGAAATTATCAACGGCTATGCCAAATCGAACACGACATTTTATGAAAACGGTTGTGTCACGCAACTAGGGGTTTATCTTAATGGTGCCTATCTTAAGACGCTCTATCTATCAGCGACAACATCGCCTCAGTATTTAGATTTAAATTGTACGGTTGCCCCCGGTAGTGTGATTGTTTTTGAAATTAAAGCCGTCCAGGAAGGCCCACAAGATGGCGAATACGATACCGCACTAACAAAAATATCCTTTTATTAGTGGATCGTGTGGCATGATCAGAAAGAGATGACATCGCCATAATCAGCGGCGGCCGCGGTGCAGAAATCATCGGGTCGCAATTTAATCTGCAGTCCGAATCGATTTCGGGATTTTACCAGACCATATTGAATACGTAAACAAGGAGACACCATGAAAAAAAGAAGCAATCTTTCAGTATCCGTCGCGATGATCTCGATCTTTCTGATCATGACCCTGTTGCTGGGTGGATGCATCCAAGAACCGCTCGGGGTGGATTACAGCAAAGCCGAGAACTGGGCGTATTTGCCGGTTGGCGAAGCTGTTACTAAAAACTGTGATGTCTTTTTTGTGGCGCCGACGGTTTATCTGGGGACTGCTGACTCCCATTCGATGGATCTCGGTGATGAACAAACAAAGGCCCAGTTTCTGGGGGCGACCAATATGGAAAAAGGTCTCTACGCCGATGACGCCAATTTTTTTGCTCCTTATTACCGGCAGGCGGCGCTGAACGCCTACACCATGGATAGATCCCAATCGGATCAGTATTTTGATCTGGCCTACGCGGATGTTTCAAAGGCCTTTGATCAGTACATCAAAGATTACAATCAGGGTCGGCCATTTGTGCTGGCCGGCTTTAGCCAGGGTTCAGAAATGCTCTTGCGCCTGATGGCCGAAAAATTCGCCGATCCGGCTTTAAGCGACCAGCTGGTCGCCGCCTATCTGATTGGCTGGCGTGTCACACCGGAAGATTTAAGCAATTATCCCTTTTTAAAAATGGCCCAGCATTCCGGGGACACCGGCGTGATCATTTCCTTTAACTCAGAGGCCGAGGGGATTCAAAGCTCACTGATTGTTCCGGATAAAACATTGGGGATCAATCCCCTGAACTGGAGAACAGACAGTAGCCCAGCTGTTGCCAGCGAAAATAGCGGCGCGGTATTTACCGATTATAGCGGGGCGATTGTCAAGGAAGTGCCCAACCTGACCGGAGCCTATCTGGATCCTGATCGGGGTACCCTGCGCGTAACCGGTGTCAACCCGGCTGATTTTCCACCAGTCCTCGATATTTTCCAGGAGGGGGTGTATCATCTTTATGATTACCAGTTTTTTTACCGTAACCTCCAGGCTAATGTTAAAGAACGGATCGGCAATTATATTAAATAAGCGGATAAAGGGTAGCTCTAAGCGTAGCTTTTTAAAGGCTTTGGACGAATAAATTAAAGATAAAAGGAAAGAAAGGTGATATAATCAAATCAATAATACCTTTTAGGACGATTTGTGCCTTGAGTGAAACGAAAGGAATGGCTATATCAATGAAGAAAAATAGCGGATTGATTAAAATAGTGGCGACACTTTGTGTTATTGGCCTTGTGTTTTTTTTGTTAAATGCCTTTGGTTTAACGGATAAGCTTACCGATGTTAAAACGATGCAAGCCTGGTTTCAGAGCTTAGGCATATGGGGATATCTGGCTTATATTCTTGTCTACATTGTTGTTGCTGTTTTTATGTTGCCCGCATCTGCGCTGACAATTATTGGTGGGATCGCTTTTGGTTCAATAGCTGGCGGATTACTTTCTGTTACCGGTGCAACCATTGGTGGAACGGTTGCATTTATCATTGCAAGATATGTTGCACGTGATACAATACTTGAGAAATTTTGCTCAAATCCGATATTCAAAAAAATTGAGGAAGGTGCCGCAAAAAATGGCACCAATTTTTTAATTTTAACTCGACTTGTTCCGCTTTTTCCCTATAATGTTCAAAATTACGCCTATGGTGTTACCTCCATCAATGTTTTTACATTTGCGTTGGTCTCATTTATAACAATGACACCAGGATCTTTTATCTATGCATTTTTAGCCGGTGAAATAGCGACAAACGGTTTTTCTATCGTATTATTAGTTCAATTTACAATAGCAGGAATCGTATTATTTTTTATTTCTCTAATTCCTAATTACTTTGCGAAGAAAAAAGGAATCGATATTTAAAAACAAATAACACAAGAGGACGTATGAACCTGTTACCTGACACCAATTTATAAACTTATTATGGAAAGAAATTTGGCATTGAAGAAAAAATCAGAACCGATATGGAAGTCTTGAGTTAGGAAAACTTAGGTACCTGACTCCACCTTATCGATGTCGGGATTTACCAGACCATATTGAATTAATAGTCTAATTATGATATAATTTGACTATCACACACGGGAGGTTTATTATGGGAATTATAAGACCATCGGCTGATTTAAGAAATCATTATAATGAGATTGCAAAGATTTGTCATGAAACGCGGCAACCGGTTTTTATTACGGTCAACGGTCGCGGCGATACTGCCATACTTGATTTACAGACTTACCATCAGATGAACTCAGAGCTTGAATTATTGAGAACCCTTGCCGAAGCCGAAGAGGATGTTTTACAGCAGCGGGTTGCCCCGGTCGAAGAGACCTTTGAAGGAATCCGCCAATCGCTGTTCGCCAGGAAAAAGTGATCATGAAGTACGCGATTATCAGAACGGACAAATTCAATGATCAGCTTTATGAAATCATTAATTACATCGCTGGTGATGCAGACGCAATTGATGCGGCGCTTCATTATCTTGAAAAAATTGAAAAAGCAGTGAAGCTACTGGAAGATTTCCCGCTGAGTGGAAGCAGTCCCCGCTATCGCATTTTGAAAAAGCAGGGTTATCGGGTTTTAATTGTTGAAAAGCACATCCTTTTTTACAAGGTAAATGAAGATAAACAGCTGGTGACACTTTATGCTGTGGTGGATAGCAGGAGAGCATATTTGAATTTAATCTAAGGGGTGTCGGAATATTATGTACCTGACAGCAACTTATATTTGCTCTATTGTACTATAATTTTAGGATAAATAAAACCTAAAAAGCAAAATTCATACAGAGGCTTGTATCAGGTAGCCGGGTTCACAAAGGGACGCGGTTAATATGTCCCTGTGCACCGATACCAAAAGGGTAGGGCTGACTTAAAAAGGAGAATCAAAAATGAACATCATCACCATCTCCGCAGGTTCTAATTGTTACCTGCTCTCCCAAGGCGAGCGACACCTGATGATTGACGCTGGTGCCCCGGGAATGGCCGCCAAAATCGAACGAACCCTGGCGCAAAATAAGATTGCCATCGACCAAATCAGTTATCTGGTTCTGACTCATGGCCATAGCGATCATATTGGTAATGCCGCTATCTTTCAGGAAAAATATCGACTCCCGATTGTCATCCATGAAAATGACATCGCACTGATTGATAATCCCTTGTCTCAGCCGATGCAAGCCACCCATCCGATCGGCAAAATGATTAAATGGGTGGGCAAGGGTGCGATGAAGAAGCATCCACCACAACGCTTCAAACCGGATCTAATCATCACTGGGACTCAAACCAACCGGCTGGGTTTCGGTGAGACCATCCATCCGCTGCCTGGTCATACCCGGGGCTCGATCGGGATTTCCTTTCCAAGCGGCGAATTATTTGTAGGGGATACCCTGATGAATCTGACCTCCCCGCAACCAGCCTATCTCTGGGACGATATCACAGCCATGCAAAAAAGTGTTCAGGCGGTTTTGCAACTGCCAGTAAAAACGATATACTACGGTCATGGGCGATCAACACCGATAAGCAAAACAGCCCAACTCCGATCTCCCTGAAACAATAACAAATGGGACGTAGGTTTGGGCATACACATCAAATCCCACTTAAACAGCAGCAGCTGTCTGGCCAGCACCGATTGTTACAACCCGACAGCGGCAAATTAAAGTACCAGGGTGGCATGTTCAGAAAGTGATAACATCGCCATAATCGGCGGCGGCCGCGGTGCAGAAATCATCGGGTCGCAATTCAATCTGCAACCCGATTTTACCGCCGCTGATGTAGATTTTATCCAGCTCTTTGGCGGTGTCATTGATGATCGTTTTAAATTGCTTTTTCATGCCAATGGCGGTGCAGCCGCCCCGGACATAGCCGGTGATCGCGGTCAGATCTTTTAGCTGAATCATCGCTACCGACTTTTCGCCTACCGCTTTGGCGGCTTTTTTCATATCAAGTTCTTTGTCGATAGGAATCACAAAGACAAAATAATTCTTGCTTTTTCCTTCGGTTACCAGGGTTTTATAAACCAGTTCATAGGGTAAGTTCAGTAAGTCAGCTGTCTGTGGCCCGTCCACAAATGCATTGCATTGATAGCTTTGGTGGCTATAGTCAATTTTTAATTTATCCAAAATGCGCATGGCATTGGTTTTTACTTCTTTTTGTTTAGCCATAGTTGGTGTTTTCTCCTTTAAATAAAGATCGTTGTGCAATCCATTTATTTTATCAGAAAATACGCTTTTATGCTTCTTATTTAACGGCGGCTAAGAATGAAAAGGTAATTTGGTGAGTGTGACGACGATTTAGAGCCACTCAGTGTTAAATCCCATCGGGGCGCCCAGTTTCGGATCTGGGCACCCCTTGGTTACGGCCTATCTGGAATTTGCAGAGCTTCAGGCCATTCGTCAGAATCCGATGGATATGAAGTGTTGCCCCGGCGGGTTGTCCGCCGGGGTTTTGTTATTTCTAGGTTGATCTGTGGCGGTATTCAAAGCTCAAAACCAGGACTACCTATTGGAAGGAATACAACGGATTTTTGGCTATATCTCGATATTGACACCTACAGACAATGCATAGCAGTACCGATGAAAAGTGGATTTCTTTTGCATACCAGCCAATTATTTCGGTCGAAAGCAAAATGGTAGAGGGATATGAAGTACTGATGCGTTGGAATGATCCCTTATACGGCAGCATACCACCCGA
>NZ_CAKMJU010000065.1:0-7597 GCF_927416815.1 uncultured Acetobacterium sp.
AATGCCTATCGCATCACCAAGGTCCGTGGGGAAACCGCCTCACGAGTCCGGGTTCCCGGGGGCTTATTAACGGCAGACCTGCTGCCGCTGATTCAAAACATTGCCGAAAGCTATGGCAATGGCCGGATCCATTTAACCACCCGTCAAGGCTTTGAAATCCCGGGTATCAAATTTACCGATATGGACGCCGTCAATGCCCTGCTGCAGCCGATAATTGATAAGCTCGATATTAATCAGGAAATTCCCGGCAAAGGCTATACCTCCGCCGGTACCCGCAATATTTCTGCCTGTATCGGCAGCAATACCTGTCCATTTGCCACCTATAACACCACTAATTTTGCCAAGCGGATGGAAAAGGAAATTTTTCCCAATGACCTCCATTTTAAGGTCGCCTTCACCGGTTGCGCTAATGACTGCATCAAAACCCGGATGCAGGATTTTGGGATCATCGGGATGACCGAACCACAGTATCAAAAGGAACGCTGCATGGGCTGTCAGGCCTGTGTCAAAGCCTGCAAGAAAAAATCGGTCGATGCCTTGGCGGTGGAGAATTACCGGATTGTCCGCAACACCGAAAAATGTGTCGGTTGCGGCGAATGTGTGATCAACTGCCCCACCCGCGCCTGGACCCGCAGCCCCGAAACCTACTACCGATTGGTACTGATGGGCCGGACTGGCAAGCGAAACCCCCGGCTGGCCGAAGATTTCCTGGTTTGGGCGACCGAAGATGCGATTGTCAAAATTATCAAGAACACCTATGGTTTTGTCAATCACTACATCAACCGGGAAGCACCTGGCGGCAAAGAACACATCGGCTACATCATTGACCGGACTGGCTTTGAAGAATATAAAAAGTGGGCCATGGCAGGGGTCGAGCTGGATCCCCGCACCATCGTCAAAAACCCGGTTTACTGGGGCGGCATTCACTACGATTAAAAATAAGATTACAGCCAACTCACCGTACCGACCAATAACCAGGGGTCAGACCCTTGTTAACGGCTTGTTCGCTGCGCCATGCGAAATCGGCTAAGCTCCTTTCACATTGGTCGCGGGCAGTCGCTAACTTATAAACAAGCTTATGATTGGCGCGTTGCCCTCGCGAAGAATCGAACAGGTTTATCAACCTGTTCACTGCGTAGGGTCTGACTCCGCGGTCATTATCGGTGGTACTGGGTTTGTTTGTAGAATAATAGCAACGAAAAAAACGACTTAATCAAAAAATTAAGTCGTTTTTTTTTAGTCTTTTATTCCACAAATGAGAATCTAAGCTTTGGCGATTTCTTTGCCAAAGTCGATGGCTGATATCAGTTGGCTATCATCAGGGTTCCACTGATTCCTGAGGCCCTCGTTGATAATTTCAAAGCCGGCGCCTTCCAGCCATTCATTTAACACCTTCGTTGATTCACCGCTCCAGCCGTAGCAGCCAAAGGCGGCGGCTTTTTTGTTTTTAAACTTAAGCTCTTTCATCAGATGAACAAAGCCGGCGATCGAGTGGAGGATACTGCCACCAATCGTCGGTGAACCAATTAGCACCGTTTTTGATTTAAAGACTTCGGTAATCAGGTCATTCTCATCGCTTTTTGACAGGTTAAAGACCTTTACTGTAACATCCGGATCGGTCAGACCGATCCCTTCAGCAATATTTTCAGCCAAATTTTTGGTGCCGTTCCACATTGTATCATAGATAATAGTGATCTGATTTTCCTGATAATCCCCCGCCCACTGGGCATATTTCTCAACAATTTGCATCGGGTTATCCTGCCAGATGACACCATGACTGGTGGCAATCATATCAATGGTCAGATTAAAGGCGATAATTTCGTCTAACTTCTTTCGCAATATGGCGCTAAAGGGGGTTAGAATATTGGCATAGTATTTCAGCGCTTCTTGATACAAATCGCATTGATCGACCAGATTATTAAACAGTTTTTCGGTGGCATAATGCTGGCCAAAGGCATCATTGCTAAATAAGATATTGTCTCCAGTCAGATAGGTGGCCATGCTGTCCGGCCAATGGAGCATCCGCATTTCCACAAAAATCAATTCTTTGCCATTGCCGACATCCAGCTTGTCCCCGGTTTTGACAACATTAAAGTTCCAGTCCTGATGATACTGTCCCTTTAAAGACTTAACAGCATTTTCTGTTAAATAAATGGGAACATCCGGGATTCGCGCCATCAATTCTGGCAGCGCACCGCTGTGATCGACTTCGCCATGATTAATCACAATATAATCGATCTCATCCAGGTCAATCACCTGGGACAAGTTTTTGACAAACTCTTTAGCATAGGGTAACCAGACCGTATCAACTAAAACAGTCTTTTCTTCCTGGATCAGATAAGAATTATAGGTCGAGCCATGATTGGTTGAAAATTCATTGCCATGAAACTGCTGTAGTTCCCAATCAACTTTGCCAACCCAGCTCACGTTATTTTTAATTAGTTTTTTCATCGTTTATTCCTTTCAATGATTAACTTGACTTCAATACTAATTATCTACCCATAATTATCAATTCTAACCTGATTTGTTCTTGAAGCAGAATATCGGACCCTTTTTAGCCCTCGATATTGATGATATGCTCAGCCCAGTCTTCATAAAAGGAAGCTTCATGTGAAACCAGAATCAGACTGCCGGTCCACTTGATCAGCTCGCTTTTTAGGACTGCTTTTGCATCGGCATCGAGATGATTAGTTGGTTCATCAAGGATCAGAAAATTCGCGCTGGTCAGCATCAGGATACAGATTTTTACCTTAGCCTGCTCCCCACCGCTGAGGGTGGCTACCCCCTGAAGCATGCTTTTTGCTTTTAAACCGCACTGCGCCAGATAGCGCCGCAGTTGACTCTGAGACAGCTTGGGATAGACCTCAGACACAACCTGAATCGGGTTCAGGTTGGGGTTTTCCCAATTGAGATCCTGCTCGAAATAAGCGATTTTGATGTTATCCGCAAACTTGAATTTTCCCGAAAGCGCTGGAATCTGTTTGACCAGCGTTTTTAGCAGGGTTGATTTCCCGATCCCGTTAAAGCCGGTGATCACCGTTTTCTGGCCCGACTCAATTTTAAAATTCAATTTGGATAGCAGCGGATAATCATAGCCGATCTCCAGATCCTTAACAGTTAAGGATCGCTGGTCGGAGATATGGGTGGCAGTCAACCGGAAATTGGGTTTTGGCACCAACTCTGGTGGCGGAATCCGATCGATCCGATCCAACTGTTTTTGCCTGCTCTTGGCCATGCTGGCAGTCGAAGCACGGGCCTTGTTTTTGGAAATATAGTCCTCAAACTTTTTAATTTCTTTTTTCTGGGCTTCAAATTCACGGATATAGCTTTCTCGTCGCAGCCCTTTTAAGTTGATAAACTTAGTGATATTGCCGCTGTATTTTTTGATGGTCGAAAACTCGATGTCGCAGACACAGGTGGTGATCTTGTCAAGAAAATCAAAATCATGAGAAATCACCAGAAAGGTGCCCTCATAGGCTTTCAAATAGTCAGTCAGCCATTCGACATGCTCTTTATCCAGAAAGTTAGTCGGCTCATCTAAAAGCAAGACATTGGGTTCTTCCAGCAGCAGCTTGGCCAGAATAACCTTGGCCCGCTGTCCGCCACTGAGCTGTTCTAGAATGCTATCCATCCCCAGGGCGGTAATCCCCAGTCCGTCAGCAATTTTTAAGATCCGGCTTTCCAGTTCATAAAAACCGCAATTCTCCAGCAAACTCTGCAGGTCTGAGGCTCTGTTCATGGCTTTTTCACTGCAGTCATTGGCCATCTCTTCATAAATTTTGGTCAGCTGGGCTTCGGTTTGATAGAGCTCAGCAAACGATGTTTTTAGATAATCAAACACCGTCACCTCCTGATCAATCTTAGCATGCTGATCCAGATAACCGACCTTGATCCCTTTTTGCCAGCGAATCTCGCCACCATCGGGAATAATTTCTCCGATTAAGGTATTGACGAGGGTTGTCTTCCCGGTGCCATTACGCCCGACAATCCCCATGTGCTCGCCTTTGAATAATTCAAAGGAAGCTTCCTGATATAAAATTTTATCACCAAACGAATGTGATAAATTAATGACGTCCAATAGTCCCATTAGCATTTCTCCTGGCTGTTAAATAGCTTAACAAAAATAAAACAGCGAGCCATTTTTATAGTGACTCCCTGTCATGATAAAAGGCCATAACGAACAGTGCGTTATGGCCTGCAAACTTTCCTGCTGGTTATCGGTTTAAGCGCATCAAAACATAACATGGTATAAACCGTAGTACCGACAATTGTTACATCTTGTTGTGTGCATCAGAGCGGACACGGCGATAGCCTGTCCGATTCTGCGCGCTGGCAACGAGCCAATCACAAGCTAGCTTGTAGTTGGCGACTGCCCGCGACCAATGCGAAAGGAGCTTAGCGGATTTCGCATGGTGCAGCAAACAACTGATTAACAATTGATCGGTACGGTAAATTTAAGATCCTGTGTCTCAATCAAACGCCTGGCTACATCAGTTTGCTGATGTTTTTGGTAAAGGCAACCACGTCGTCAAGGGGCAATCCGGCAATCAGGCGCGCCTGATTGTAAAGCAGCTCGGTGTAAAGGGCAAACTGCTCATCATCTGCTTCAAAGTAGGTCTGCAGTTTTTGATAAACCGGATGGTTCTTGTTGATTTCCAGCACTTTCTTGGCCTTGACATCGCCACCCTGGGGCATCGTGTTTAAGGTCATTTCCATTTCGATTGAGAGATCCCCTTCGGTCGAAAGATAAGCCACGTCATCTTTCAGGTGAGCCGTCGTTTTTACCTTGACGACCTCATCGCCGATCAGGTCTTTCATTTTCTCCAGTAGTTTTTCATCGGCTTCAGATGTTTCGGTATCCTCATCGGTTTGATTGTCTTCCGGTGCTTCCAGACCCAAATTCTGGCTGGAAACCGAACGGAATTCCTTATCCAGATATTGTCGTAAGGTCTGAGTCACAAATTCATCAATGGTTTCGGTTAAGTAGAGAATCTCATAGTCTTTATTCTTAATAATTGAAACCTGAGGCAGTTTTTCAAGCTGGCTAACCGATGAACCAGTGGCATAATAAATGTATTTCTGATCTTCCGGCATCCGCTCCACATATTCTTTAAGGGTGACCAGCTTGCCTTCTTTAGACGAATAAAAGAGCAGGAAGTCTTGGAGTTTATCCTTGTCCTGTCCCCATTTATCGTAGGTGCCGACCTTGATCTGATTGCCAAAGGCTTTAAAGAATTTCTCATAGGTTTCACGATCATTTTCGAGCATTTTTTTAAGTTCTTCTGAAATTCGGGTATCGATTTTACGGCTGATCAACCGCAGTTGACGATCTTGCTGCAGCATTTCCCGGGAGATATTCAGTGAGATATCCTCGGAATCTACCACCCCTTTGACAAAACTAAAGTAATCTGGCAACAGCTCACTGCATTTTTCCATAATCAGGACGCCGTTTGAATAAAGTTCCAGCCCTTTTTCATAGTCTCTGGTATAGTAATCAAAGGGTGCCTGACCGGGGATATAAAGGATCGCTTTATAACTCATCGCCCCTTCAATACTCAGGTGGACATGCGCCAGCGGCGCATCAAAGCCCAGCCGCTTGTCGTGATAGAAATTGTTGTAATCCTCATCGGTCAGCTCGTTTTTATTTTTTCGCCAGATCGGGATCATCGAGTTCAGAACATCATCTGCCAGATAGGTTTCATATTCGGGATTTTCACTGTCTTTGGTGTCTTCCTTGACCCGGCTCTTTTCCTCCACCATCTTGATGGGGTAACGGATAAAGTTGGAGTAATGCTCAACCAGGTGGCGGATCCGATAGGGTTCTAAATAATCGTCGTAGTTATTATCCTCAGAATTTTCTTTGAGATAGAGGGTGATTTTTGAACCATGAGTGCTACGGGTGCCGGGTTCAATGGTATAACCATCAGCTCCTTCCGAAATCCAGACAAATGAGCTGTCACTGTCAAGCGCCTTTGATTCGACCTCAACCTTGTCGGATACCATAAAGGCCGAATAGAAGCCGACGCCAAACTGGCCAATGATATCAAAATCTTCTTCCATTTCCTGGTCGTTCTTAAAATCGCTGGAGCCGCTTTTGGCAATGGTGCCCAGGTTGTCTTCTAGTTCCGCTGCGGTCATCCCGATTCCGGTATCTTCAATGGTCAGGGTGCGGTTATCCTTGTTGGGATGAATGCGGATGTAATAGTCGTCCTTATTAAAGGTTTTATCTTTGTCGGTTAATGTTTTGTAGTAAACCTTGTCGATGGCGTCGGATGCATTTGAAATCAATTCTCTTAAAAATATTTCCTTGTTGGTGTAAATCGAATGGATCATCAAATCCATCAAACGCTTGGATTCTGATTTAAACTGCTTTTTTTCCATAACATACCTCTTCTTCATCTTGTCTTGTGTTAGCACTCTTTCTTTAAGAGTGCTAACAATATTGTAAGTAACTTTACTAAAAGTGTCAACACTTTTAATGATTCTTTAAGGCTAAATAGTCATTGAGTATTCTACTTATCTGATAAAACTTTTCATAAAAATAAAATGCCCGGACAATCATCCTTGCCGGGCATTACTTTTACAGTTTAAATTCAGTGGTAAAACGTCTGATCGCTTCTTCGGTGTTTTCCTTGCTGCCGAAGGCGGTCAGTCGGAAATAACCTTCGCCATTGGGGCCAAAACCGACACCCGGTGTTCCAACAATGTTGACCTCGTTAAGCAGTTTGTCAAAGAAGCCCCAGGAGTCCAGGCCTTCCGGTGTTTTTAACCAGATATAAGGCGCATTCACCCCGCCAAAAACTTCAATCCCAGTACTGGCGACTCCTTCTCGAATCATTTTGGCGTTATGCATATAATATTTTACGAGTGCCTTAATCTGCTCTTGACCAGCTTGCGTATAAACAGCTTCCGCACCCTTTTGAATAATATAAGGAACCCCATTAAATTTGGTACAGTGTCGGCGGTTCCACAGCTTATTGATTTCAACCGGTTGGCCCGCTTGGGTATAGCCCATCACTTCTTTAGGAACTACCACATAAGAGCAGCGGGTTCCGGTGAAGCCGGCATTTTTGGAGAAGCTTCGGAATTCGATGGCTACTTCTTTGGCGCCGTCAATTTCGTAAATGCTATGCGCCACATCGTCTTCCTGAATATAGGCTTCGTAGGCGGCATCGTATAGAATTATGGCCTGGTTGGCTTTGGCGTAGTCGACCCATTTTTTTAGCTCTGTTTTATTAATCGTGGTGCCGGTCGGGTTATTAGGGAAACACAGATAAATCAGATCCACCTTTTCGGTTGGCAATTGCGGCACAAAGCCGTTCTCAGCGGTGCAGGCCATATAGACCATCTCGCTCCACTTACCGTCGGCGCCTAATGTTCCACTGCGGCCAGCCATGACATTGCTGTCGACATAGACCGGGTAAACCGGATCGGTGATCGCGATTTTGGTATTCTGGCTGAATATTTCCTGAAAATTGGCAGTATCGCTTTTGGAACCATCACTGACAAATATTTCGTCAGTGGCCAGCTCAACCCCCCGGCTTTTAAAATCAAACGCCACAATTTTTTCCAGCAGGAAATCATAGCCTTGTTCCGG
>NZ_CAKMJU010000066.1:0-32310 GCF_927416815.1 uncultured Acetobacterium sp.
CCTTCCTATATTGTCAAGCCTCAAATCATTGATTTTTAAGGCTTTTATTTAAATAGTTACCTCGATAACCAGAGCTAAAAGTGCAGAACAGTCATTGTATCTTGTACTGAATAGCTAAAAATAGGTATAACTTATAAAGCATCCTCTTGTTTTGCTTCATAAAGGCTATAATTCCTCTGTTTAGCTATGATGGTGAACCTTCCGTGTCTAAAGGGATCATGTCCCAACTTCCTTCGTCCCACCTGTTCATACACTGAGTGCCAGCTAAGCTTTCTAACAGGGTCATGCCCTACGGAAAGAACTACTGCCAGCTACAGCTCTTGTTTGTATTTGATTTTACTGACCGATTTGGATGTTCAAGGAACTGATATTCAGTGGACGCTATACCTTGCTTCTCGCCGTTGGTCTTGTTGCTGATGGAGTACACAAGTTACTTCATCATGATCGGGTTACTTTCCAGAACCCTGCTCGAATCCAGATTTATCTGAATCCCAGCAAGGGTCTGGAATGATACTACGGTCTACTTATTTCTGTTATGCTGCAACAGGTTCCAGTCTGCCTGGTCTCTTTATATCCGCCATTAACTTCTTAGAATCATATACTGTGCCTTTTGTGAGGATTGTGTAGATCACTCTAAGTAGCTTACAGGCAATGACTATCAGCGACTGCATCTTCTTAAGCGGATTTTCTGACCGCGTCGTATAGTAGACATGAAGTTCTCTAAATTCCTCTGAATGGACCACGACAGACCTTGCCGCCTGGAACAACCAATATCTAAGCCGTTTGCGTCCTCTATGACTGATCTTGGTTTTTCCTTTGTGCTTACCGGAACTACATGCCACAAGCCCTAATCCACTCAGCTTCTGTATTTCCTTTACATCATCAAATCTCGAAATATCACCCATCTCTGACAGTATTCCAGAAAGTATGTTTTCTCCAATACCTGATATTTCAAGAATGTTCTCAGTATATGGAATTTCCTTGCATTTCTGCTTCAGTTGATTCTCTATCTCCAAAAGTTCTTCATCCAGTTCTCGAATTCTTTCGACAAACCACTTTACAGCCGTTTTGCTTGCTTCAGCTCCATCCTTCATACCAACACTTTCCCTGGCATATTTTAAGATTTCGTAAGCTCTGCTATAACCGCGTCCTCTCAGCTTGGCATTGTGCCAAATCTGTCTGATTCCATCATTGCCTAATAAAAGAAGGTCCTCTGGAAAGGGTGCTTTTTTTAGCAGTTCCAGGCTGAACGCTCCATCAAACTTTCCCAATGCCTCCTTATACTCAGGAAAATATATCTTCATCTCTCGATGCAGTCGATTGAGAAATCGGATTCTATCCTCATTCAACTGTTCCCTGAACATTGATAACCTACGAAGATCCGCATACAGTTTTTCAGGAAGGTATGGCATTCCAAAGTTGCCATCCTTAACAAGATTTGCAATAAGTTTTGGATCCTTGATGTCATCCTTAAGTTGGCTATTATCCTCAAGTTCTTTTGTCTGCTTTACCGCATACGGATTCACCTGAACAACGCTGATTCCATGCGTAATCATCCATGTAGCCAGGCAGAACCAATAATGTCCTGTTGGCTCCAGGCCTAATACAATCTGTTTTTTATCATTCGCCGCAGCTAGCTTAACCGCCCAGTCTTTGGCATTTTCAAAACCCTCTTGTGTATTGCTAAAAGAGAATGCAGACTGATTGAGTTCCCTACCTCTGCTATCAATCGCTCTTAAATAGTGCGTTTCGCTGCCGATATCGCATCCTAAAATAAGCATCTCATCACTGATAAATGTAAGCTTATCATTCTTGGTGAACTTACCTTTGGTTTCTAACTGATGCCAGGTAGAAGCTTTAAGATTACCCTTTATCACCTCCATTTTTGCTAAAATTTCTTGCTTTTCAAAAATATTTTCTGTAATTGCTTGATTTTTCTTCTTTTTGCCTTTAATATTCATTTTAGATACCTCTTGTATTCTTTGGATTTTACCAACTGGCTGGTCAGTAATAATCTAAATTTACTCGAGGTATTTTTCATTGTCAATCCCTTGACCTATTTAAATTATACAGGAAGCTTTCTTGTCTGATTTTTGTGAGTTTGCATTTATATTATATCAGACGTTGGGTGCATTTTTCTGTCAACTTCTATTTTTTAGAAGCTGAAAATGGTGTTCTTTAAAGGTCTCAGCTGAATTTTCAAGTTGGGAAAGTTGAGTAATTGTATAATAGACTTTAATTTTGATACATGCGTCCCGGTGCTTTGCGCCGGGGCTTTATTTTTGTTATAATGAAGCCTTGAATGATGAGTATAAAAGATAGGAAAAGAGGGTAAGGGATGATTATGACACTTGTTTTTTATGGTTTGGCCGCCATTGGACTGATTTTTTCCTTGGTCAAAAGCAGAGAAAATACGATCCTGGCACTTAAAAAAGCCTGGAAGGCTTTTGCCAACATCATGCCGCAATTTCTGGGGATTATTCTATTAATCGGGATTCTGCTGAGCATTTTGTCAGCCCAGCAGATTTCCCGGTTGATTGGTGCGGATTCTGGCTGGATCGGGGTGATCATTGCTTCGATAATCGGTTCGATTACCCTGATCCCCGGTTTTGTCGCCTTTCCATTGGCGGCAGCGCTGCTAGAAAATGGCGCCGGTTATATGCAGATTGGGGCTTTTGTATCGACGCTGATGATGGTCGGGGTTGTAACGATGCCAGTGGAGTTTCTCTATTTTGGTAAAAAAGCGACGCTGTTAAGAAACGGCATGGGTTTTGTCTTTTCGATTCTCGTTGCGATTGTTATGGGGGTTTTATTATGATCAGTAAGAACCGCAGTGAAATAATCAAACGCTATCGTTTTTTGATTGCGATGCTGGTCATTACGCTAATTATATTGGCCGTTAAACCAGCCTTGGGGATCGAGATTTATGGGCGGGCGTGGAGTAATATTCTGGGGATGATGGCCGTGCTACCGCCAATCTTTATTTTAATCGGACTGCTGGATGTCTGGGTAAAAAAAGAAACAATGGTTAAATACATGGGCAAAGATTCTGGCATCATCGGTATTCTGCTGGGCTTTTTTCTCGGATCAGCCGCCGCCGGCCCGCTATATGGCGCCTTTCCGGTGGCTGCGGTGTTTCTCAATAAAGGCAGCCGTCTGGCCAATGTATGGATCATTGTCGGAGCCTGGGCCTCGATGAAAATTCCGCTGTTACTCTTTGAGGTATCATCGATGGGCATCAAATTTACGCTGATTCGTTTTGTGATGGACGTGTTTGGGGTATTGGTGATTGCCTACAGCATCGAGAGCATCCTCACCGATGCCGATGAGCGCCAGATTTATGAACTGGCCAGAAAGATGAGTCAATAGATTAAGATGGGACAGCGACATAAAGAGACACCCCTTCATTGCTGAGGGGTGTCTCTTTATTTGATACATTTGCCGCAAGAATTAATAAAAAAATTACAGTGAGGCAGCTAAGCCAAATAGTGCAACTAGCGCGATAACGGCAAGAACGGTAAAAACGATGTTGATAATAATCAGTACCAGACCGATGGTTTTTCCGGTTTTGGCTTTTTTATTATCGGGATCAGCAGCGTATTCTTTTTTTCCGTAAACAAAAGCCAGGATTGCGGTAACCTAGACCAGCGAGGCTGACAATTGATGCAATGGTGCTCAGGCCAACAAAACCTAAAATAATGTTGACACCAATACAGATTAAAGAAATCATACCGAAGGTGAACCCCTTCATTCCATCTTCAAAACTCATAACATTTCTCCTTCCCAATTTCAAAATTATTGATTAGCTAAATTATACCCGAAAAGCGGGATCATAAACAACCAGTCTCACTGAAAAAATGAAAACTTTACAAGAATATAGATGGTTTTAGAATGTTTGACCCAAAAATGACGAAACAATACCAGACAGCGGGCGACCTAACGGCGTTGATGATCGCCACTAGATAAAAAAGCCGATTTCGGCTATAATAAAGCCATGAAAAACTTTGAAGCGTTTAAACAATCCTATCACATAAAACTCAATCCGCAACAGGAAAAAGCGGTGATTCGCAGCCACGGTCAGACGCTGCTGCTGGCGGTGCCAGGAAGCGGGAAAACCACCGTAATTATCTGCCGGATTGCCTATCTGCTAAAATGTCAACAAATTGATCCGGGGCAAATCCTGACGCTGACCTTTAGTCGGATGGGTGCCCGCGATCTGAAAGCCCGATACACCAAACTATTTGGCGAAGCTCAGGCTGAAACCCTGCATTTTAGCACCATCCACAGCTTTGCCCTGGCGGTGATCCGCCACTATGAACGGCGCTATCGCCGTCGGGCTCATACGGTGCTAGCTAACACCAGCCCGGTGATCCGGGAGCTGTACCGGCACGTGTTTAAAGAGCATCCCGGGGAAATTGAACTCAGTGAAATTTGCCAACGGATTGGATTTTGCAAAAATATGATGCTGACTACCGATGAAATCAAACTGCTGCCAGCAATGGAGGTCGATTTTTTGCAAATCTATGAGGCTTATGAAAGTCATAAACTAAGCGAGCAGCTGATGGATTTTGATGATATCTTAAAATACGCCTGGGGACTGCTCAAAAAATATCCGGAAATGCTGGCTTTTTTTCAAGATAAATACCGCTATATTCATTTGGATGAAGCCCAGGACAGCTCAAAGATCCAGTTTAAAATTATTGAACTGTTAACCGGCGAAACCGGCAACCTGTTTATGGTCGGGGATGAGGATCAGAGCATCTACGGTTTTCGGGGTGCCTTTCCCGAATCGTTACTCGCCTTTAAAGAGACCTGGCCCCAGGGCGAGGTGCTGTTAATGGAAACCAATTACCGCAGCACCCGGGAAATTGTTGAGAAAGCCAATGCGTTTATCAAACTCAATCAGCAGCGCTATCAAAAAGAAATGTCAGTTCCCGATGGTAGTAGGTTTACCGAGATACCGATTGCCCGCGAATGGGTGAAATCAAGCGAAGCCCAGTATCAGCTAATCATCGAAGCGATTCGTCGCGAAGGCAAGGAAATTGCGGTGCTCTACCGCAACAACGAGTCAGCGATTCCGCTAGTTGATCTGCTCGATGGCGTGGGAATTGCTTATCATATTAAAGAGCATAGTCCACAATTTTTCAGCCATTTTTTAATCAAGGATATCGGTCTCTTTTATGAGTTTGCCGGTAATCCCGGGGATTTAAGTTTATTTACCCAGGTTTACTATAAGATCGATGCGGCGATATCCCGGGAAACCATTAATCAGCTGGGTAATCTGATGAAAATCGGAGAAAATGTCTTTGATGCGCTAATCCGGTGTAGTGGTGACCGAGCCTGGCAGGTTAAGCGGCTCAAAGAGCTTAAGGCCGGCTTTAAAAAGCTGCAAACTGCGCCGCCGCTAAAAGGTATCCCGATGATTCTAGATCAGCTCGGCTACCGGTCTTATCTTAATTTTCGGATCAGTTCCGGTCAGTCCGAAGAAAGTATTGAGCAGAAGCTGACGGTGCTGCAGATTCTCGGCGGACGGGTGCCAAATTTTTCAGAGTTTTTTGATAAGCTAAAAAGTCTCGAAGAAAAGCTTCAAGAACCGCAGCGAAAAAAAGCGAAGATACCTCAGGTAACCCTGTCGACCCTCCATTCCAGTAAGGGTCTGGAGTTTGAAAAGGTCTTTATCATTGACGCCACCGAAGGGCAGATCCCCAATGTTTCTAATACCCCGGAAGATGCCAAGGCCTATGCCGAAGAAGTTCGGCTCTTTTATGTCGGAGCTACCCGCGCCAAAGCGGAACTGATCTTTATCTGCGTTAAGCACCGTGAAAAGGACATCAAACCATCGCCCTTTATTGGCTATTTAATTGACGGCCTGCCGCGCAAAAAAGCCCGAATATTCGGAACTGAAAAAACAACCGCGAAGCCGCGTGCGCGCCAAGGTTTTGGTCAGTCAACCGGAAAATTCCGGGATTATCTTAGTAGCCAAGCCAGCCAAGTTACAATTGATCTTAGCAGCTATCAAGCGGGTACGGTGGTCAACCATCAGCGTTTTGGGCCAGGCACGATCCTGACGCGAAACGGTGCCATTGCCAGCATCCATTTTGAAACGGCAGGAGAAAAGAAAATGAATCTGGCCGTCTGCCTGGAAAACGGCGTGATTAGATGAGAGATAACAATTGTCGCTACTGGTGTACACGTTATTACTCGTCAGAACTGCAATGTTTTCTTGACAAAAATAAAAATAAAGGCTATACTCAGAAAAACAAACTGGTGATGGTGGAGTAAAGTCAGCAGCGCATTAATAGCGAGTTGGGGGTGGTGGAAGCCTGACAAGAAGCGGACTGACATAATGGGCACCTGAGGGTGTGAGGAAAGGGCAGCGCCTGAGTATTTCACAACGTTTCATCAACGTTAAGGGATGGCAGATGTGATGGCATTTGTCTATTTAAGTGCGTAGGTCAGAAACAGGCTTACGAATAAAGGTGGTACCGTGGGTTATTTTGACTCATCCTTTTATTGTAGCAATACAATATTGGATGGGTCTTTTTTATTTGCAAGAAAGAGGGAGAAGCGATTGGAAACATTAAAAAATTTACAGCAATTTGTTAAGCGACTAGAAAAAAAGAGTCCTTTTTATCAGCAACGTTTTAAAGCGGCGGGGATTGTCGCAGCCGATGTCAAAACGATGGCCGATTTTGAGAATTTGCCCTTTACCGATAAGGGCGATCTGCGCAATGCCTATCCGCTGGGTTTGCAGGCGGTGCCGGATAGCGAGGTAGTGCGGATTCACTCATCATCGGGAACTACCGGTCAGCCGGTGATTATTCCCTACACCGCTGGGGATGTCGCTGACTGGGCAGAAATGTTTGCCCGCTGTTATTTATACGCCGGGATGACCGATCAGGATCGGATTCAGATTACCCCGGGCTATGGTCTCTGGACGGCCGGAATCGGTTTTCAGGCCGGAGCCGAAAAAATGGGCGCGATGGCGATTCCGATGGGGCCGGGAAACACCCAGAAACAGTTACAGATGATGGTCGATTTAAAAGCGACGGTGCTGGCCTCTACCTCATCCTATGCCCTGCTGCTGGCCGAAGAGGTGGCCAACCAGAATCTCGGCGATAAAATTCATTTAAAACGCGGCGTCATCGGTTCGGAACGCTGGGGGGACAAGATGCGGATGCGCATTGCCGAAGAGCTGGGGATTGAGCTGTTTGATATTTACGGCCTCACTGAAATCTATGGTCCCGGTATTTCAATTGATTGCAGCCAACATGACGGGCTGCATTACTGGTCGGACTATCTCTACTTTGAAATCCTCGATCAGGAAACCCTGAAACCGGTACCGGAAGGGGAGTACGGAGAATTGGTGATTACCACCTTCAGGAAGGAGGGGGCGCCACTGTTGCGTTATCGCACCCATGACATCACCCGTTTTATCCCTGGCACCTGTGCCTGTGGATCGGTGCATCCCCGACATGACCGGATCGTTGGCCGAACCGACGATATGGTCAAGGTCAAGGGAGTCAATATTTATCCGGGACAGATTGATGAATTGTTAAAAAATGTCGAGGGAGTCAGCAGCGAATATCTGGCTACGGTCGATCATCAGGAGGGCAAAGACTGTGTCTTTCTGGCCTTTGAAATTCTAAACGGGGTTGATAAGCACGATATCGAGGCGGAAGTGAAACGCCAATTCAAATCCCGGGTCGGTTTAAGTATTATTCCACTGGCTGGCCCGATTGGATCGCTGCCGCGATCCGAGAAGAAAAGTGTCCGGATCATCGATCGCCGGTTTAGCTAAGGGCTGGGAATTTGATGGAATCCGAAAGGTTATCAAAAAAATGATGCTTATAAATTGATTTTTTATTCTGAATTGGTTATAATGAAGTCGGCCACCTTGATTTAAGAGGAGAAAAGGATAAAATGAAAACAAAAAAGCAAAAGAAAAACCGCTTTCAAATTGTGCTCAGCGAACCGACCGGAGATAAATCCGGATGTAAGATCATTGAAGATACGGAAACGGGAATCAACTATTTGTACCATTTTGATGAATTTGGCGGTGGACTTACGGTGCTCATTGATGAAGAAGGCGAACCGTTGATTGCTCCGGAACAATAAAAGCCAACCATGCCCTGAAAGAGATTTTCTTTTTCAGGGTTTTTTCGTTAAGCTTAGTTTATTTGCTTAAATTAGGTGTATAAACAAAGATAAAGGTGTCATAATTTTTGTAAGCAGGATCATTGACACCTGAGTAAAATAAAGTAAATGGAGGAACATATGAATACTTATATTGAAGATATTTTTGCCAGAGAAATACTCGATTCCCGCGGGAATCCTACTATTGAAGTAGATGTTATTTTAGAAGATGGCACCATGGGACGGAGCATTGTCCCATCCGGAGCTTCGACCGGGGCTTTTGAAGCGGTTGAACTGCGGGATAAGGATAGCAGTCGTTATCAGGGTAAAGGGGTACTAAAAGCGGTCGACAGCGTCGCCTATGCCCAGGAGTTTTTAGTCGGCATGAACGCCGTCGATCAGATTGCCATTGATGCCGTGCTGATTTCGCTCGATGGCACTGAGAATAAAAGCAAACTCGGAGCCAATGCAATTCTGGGTATTTCGATGGCTACTGCCCACGCCGCGGCAAAATCACTGGGGTTGCCCTATTACAAGTATCTGGGCGGGGTCAATGCCAAGCTGTTGCCAACCCCAATGATGAATATTTTAAACGGCGGTGAACATGCCGATAACAATGTCGATATCCAGGAATTCATGATCATGCCGGTAGGCGCTAAGGATTTCCGCGAGGCCGTACGGATGGGCTCCGAAATCTTCCACCAACTAAAAAAGGTGTTAGGCGAAAAAGGGATGGCCACCTCGGTTGGCGATGAAGGCGGTTTTGCCCCGAATCTTAAATCCAACGAGGAAGCCCTGCAACTGATTGTAACCGCGATCGAAGGAGCCGGTTATATTCCCGGTGAAGATGTTCAGTTGGCGATGGATGTGGCGGCTACGGAAATGTATAATGAAGAAACCAAGAAATATTTTCTAGCTGGCGAAGGGGTCGAAAAAACGGCGGCCGAAATGATTGATTTTTATGAAATGCTAATTGGTAAATATCCGATTATTTCGATTGAAGATGGTTTAGATGAAGAAGATTGGGAAGGCTGGGCAGTGATGACCAAGCGACTGGGGAAAAAAGTCCAGCTGGTCGGGGATGATATCTTTGTCACCAACACCCAGCGATTAAAACGCGGTATTGATGAAGGCGTCGCGAATTCGATTCTGGTTAAAGTCAATCAGATCGGTACCCTGACCGAAACCCTCGACACCATTGAAATGGCCAAACGAGCCGGTTATACGGTAGTCGTTTCACATCGCTCCGGCGAAACCGAGGATGTCACGATTGCTGATCTGGTGGTGGCCGTCAATGCCGGCCAGATTAAAACCGGGGCGCCATCGCGAACCGACCGGGTAGCCAAATATAACCAACTGATGCGCATCGAAGAACAGCTGGGACTGTTAGGCAGCTACGCCGGCAAAGACGCCTTTTATAATCTTTAATCAATGCCTGCAAAGTCGTATCAAGAAAAAGAAATAAGGAAGTGAAGCATATGTACTTAAAAGGAGTAGGAATCGCCTGCCATCCGCCGATCTTAATACCGGAGATTGGCCAAGGTCGAGAAAACGAAGCTGAAAAAACGATTCGGGGCTTACGGGATCTGGCGCTAAAGGTTGCCGAAATCAAACCGGAAGTGATTGTCTGCATTACCCCCCACGGCAATGTCTTTCGGGATGGGGTGGCAGTCGTATATGAAAGCCAGATGAAGGGTGATCTGAGAAATTTTGGTCATCCCGAGATTGCAATGGAAAAAGACTGCGATCTGGGACTCCTCGATGAACTAAATATCAGTTTTGGAAAAAACAATTGTCATACCATTTTTTTAAATGAAAAAATTGCCGCAGAATATAAAATCGATTTAAATCTCGATCACGGGGTGCTGGTGCCGCTTTACTTTATTGAAAAATATTATCGAGCTTACAAAATTGTTCATATCACCACCGGCGAGTTGAGCCTGATCGAACTTTATACGATGGGAAAGGTGATCCGTGAAGCCATTGAAGCCCGCGGCAAAGCAGCGATGATTCTGGTGTCAGCCGACCTGTCCCATTGCCTGAAGGATGAAGGACCCTATGCCTTTAATCCGATGGGACCGCTTTTTGATCAAAATATCGTTGACGGGATCAAAACTAAAAATTACTACTCCATTTTAACCGTTCCCCACCAGGTCTACGAACCGGCCGGTCAATGTGGGCTAAGACCAATTATTATGGGATTAGGCACCACTGATGGTCGCGATACTGAAGCCACGGTGTTTGCTTATGAAGGTCCCTTTGGGGTGGGTTACCTGTCGGCCTTTATCGATTTGACGGATAAAAAAATTCCCAGCCTGCTGGATCGCTATGAAGAAGATAAATTGCTTTCCTATAAAGAACGACGTTTAAATGAAAGTGCTTTTGTGGGGTTGGCAAGAGCCACCATCAATGCCTGGGTCCAGCGGGGCAGAAAACTGAATTTTGAGCATTATAAAAATCAGGTTGAAATCGCTGCGGATGAGCTGGGCGAACTGGAAAACAATCAGGCCGGCGTTTTTGTCTCGCTCCATAAGCATGGGGAATTACGCGGTTGCATCGGCACCACTGGCCCGGTGACCGAAAACATTGCCCAGGAGATTATTCGAAATGCGATTGAGGCGTCTACCTATGATCCCCGCTTTATGCCGGTGGAAGAGCAGGAACTAATCGATCTGGAAATCAAGGTCGATGTCCTGGGCGTTCCGGAACCGGTAAACAGCGTGGCCGATCTGGATGCCAAAAAGTATGGGGTCATTGTTGAGAAGGAGCTGCACCGCGGGCTATTGCTGCCCGATCTGGATGGTGTCAATACCCCGGAAGAACAGCTGGCGATCGCCAAAAGCAAGGCCGGCATTGCCGAAGGCGACACCGATGTGATCGTGCAGCGCTTCCAGGTGATCCGCCATCACTAGGCATTAATATCGGATAAGATTAATGCGGATAAGTTAATATCGGATAAGATTAAAAATCAGTCAATAGCGCTAAAAGTTTGGAAAAGGCAATCGGTAGGGCCAGGTCATCGACCTCGGACAGCGATTTGAATTGATGATCAGATTGAGATTCCGCCTGGTCTGAGACAAGATAGCGGGTTGCTACAGCTTCGCAGATGAGCTTATCCAGATCAAAACCATAAACCGACATCTCCCAGATGATATGCGAGAAAAGGTGGCGGCTAGTCCCAATAAAAATAGGTTCACTAAGCTCGGGGAAGTTTTCTCTGAGCTTTTTTTTAATATCCTGGCCGCTGCCGACAGCGGTTTCGGTAATTGGAAAAGACCACATCCCTGATAATAGGCCGACCTCAGGCCGGCGGATAAAAAACAGCCGGTCATTTTGTTTAATGATGCCAACCTCCACTTGTTTGGTGATCTGCTTCTGCTTCTTGACTTTCACCGGGAGCTGCCCGGTGGTTCCGGCGGCATCACTTTGACAGCCGCTGCGGATTGGGCAGATTAGGCATGTTGGGTTTTTAGGGAGACAGATCAGCGCGCCCAGTTCCATCAATGCTTCATTAAAGTCACCAGCGGCATCGGGCAGAATGCTGTCTAGCCAGCCGGTGATCTGCTTTTTCGTTTTAGCATGACCGATGTCAGCAAAGCTGTTGCAATATCGGCTGATTACCCGCAGGACATTGCCATCGACCGCACTAACCTTCTGATTAAAGGCAATACTGGCGATCGCACCGCCGGTATAGGGGCCGATACCGGGCAGCTTGATCAACTCAGCAAGGGTATCGGGAATCCTGCCCTGATAGTCTGAGACAATCAATCGGGCGGCCTGGTGGAGGTTTCTGGCGCGGGAATAATAGCCGAGTCCTTCCCAGGCTTTAATGACGTCATCTTCGGTGGCCTGAGCCAGCGAAAAAACGGTCGGGAAGTTAGCTATAAATCGGTTATAATAGGGTATCAATGTACCAATCTGGGTTTGCTGCGCCATAATTTCCGAGATCCAGATAAAATAGGGGTCACGGGTACGGCGAAAGGGCAGATCCCGCTTCGATTTATCAAACCATCTGAGCAGATTGGTCTGTAATATTTCAATGTGTGACTGGCTTTTTTTTGTATCGGGCATAAGGTCTCCGTTCGTTTAAAATTCATCGTTTTCAAAGCACAAGATCTAGTATAGAACAGATATCTAAAAACTAGCTTATTCATTAAAATTGAGTCAAAAAAGCAGTTGACAAGAATTTACCCAAGCCCCCATTATGGCCTTAGAATGGGCGAAAACATGGTTTCTAATTGGGATTGAGTCACCATTTACACCCGCAAAAGCCATAAAAACCTTGACATAAAATGGGTAGGATGGTAAACTAACTGTAACAAACGTGTAACTTTTATTTATGCAATTAAGACAAAATGGAAGGTATTATTTATGAATAGAGAGAGAGAAAAGGCTGGTTTTCTAAAGAGATATCCCGGCATCAAGATCGGAATTATTGCATTGATTCTGCTGCTTGTTGTGGGTGTTTCCAGCGCTTTTACCGTTGAAAAAGAAGTTCAGGTCAGCTTCGATGGTAAGGTATACGCTGCCAATGGAAAACTGCTCGAATCGCTAGAGGAAGTCTTGCTGGCTAATGATCTTCCAGTCAGTGATGAATACAAATACAGCACATCCTTAAAGACCTTATTTAAAGACGTCATCGATGTAGAAATACAAAAGAAAATTTCTGGTAGTATTGAGGTTGATGGCAAGACCATTACTTATTTATCAGGTGGGGAAACCATTGCTGATGTACTTGCGGAAAATGGCGTTAAACCAGATGAAGATGATAAGGTTGAACCGGGCTTGAGTACACCCTTGACGGCCAAATCCGGAACCATCAAGGTAACCCGGATAAGCTATGTTGAATCAACTGGTATTAAAGACGTGCCAATGAAGGCTACCATTGCCGAAAACCCAGAACTGCCGATAGGAACCCGGGTGGTTAAACAGGTCGGGCAAAACGGAAAAGCCAATATGAAAGAAAAGATCCGCTATGAAAATGGTATCGAAGTCAGCCGTGAAGTGATCACCAGTGAAGTGATCATGCCGGCGATTGAAGAAATCATCGAAGTGGGACCGGCCACCACCATTACTATGCCAGAAGCCGTCGAGGTTACGTCGGTGACAGGGAATGTCACTGTCGAAAAAAGTGCCACTGGTGACGGCAGTGCCGCCATCAATAAAGATAGTGGTTTTAAAGGTAGTATGGTCGTCAGTGCTACTGCTTACACTGCCACCGGAAACAATACTGCATCCGGAACGGTACCGCAGGCAGGCCGAACGATTGCCACCTGGGGTGGGATTCCCTTCGGAACCAAGGTTTACATCCCGGCTTTGGGTGGAGTCTATACCGTTGAAGACCGCGGCGGAGCCGTTGGTTATGGCATTATCGATATCTATATGGATAGTGAGGCAGAGTGTCTGAGTTGGGGAAGACAGAACATTGAAATATACTTTGTAGACTAGCATCAGCCAGGACGATGGATAAACCATCGTCTTTTTATTTGCCGGTTTTTACTTTGGCAGTCAAGCATCAATGGCGATTCCGGTTCCCTGGAATAAAGATGACGTTTACAAAAAAAACAGGCAGGTAATGTATTTCGAAAATACATTATTTCTAAAAAATACACTTGTACTTTGTATACAGGGCTTGTTATACTACTCCTACGCAACGAAATCAGGCTTGTTTTACTATGGAACTCGGAGGAAGACATGGAAATTAAAATTGTTAAAACACTAAACCCCAAGCAAAAACCGGAAGAAGATTCGCTGATCTTTGGGATGGAATTCACAGACTATATGTTTGAGATGGACTATACCGATGGCATTGGCTGGCATGATGCCATTATTAAGCCTTATGGCGCCATAGAGATCATGCCCTCGGCAATGGTTCTCCATTATGCCCAGGAAGTGTTTGAAGGCTTAAAAGCCTATAAAACGCGAGCAGGTGAGGTGCAGCTGTTTCGACCCGATGAAAATTTCAAACGGATGAACCGCTCCAACGCACGCATGTGCATTCCTCAGATTGATGAAGAATTTTTACTGGAAGCACTGAAGGCATTGGTCAAGATCGATGCAGCCTGGATTCCTAAGTCTCCGGGAACATCGCTGTATATTCGCCCCTTTGTTTTTGCCACTGATCCCTTTATCGGGGTTCGGGTTTCAAAACGTTATAAGTTTATGATCATTATGTCTCCAGTCGGCTCTTACTATAAAGGCGGAATGTTGCCCAGTCGCATTTACGTCGAATCGGAATATGCCCGGACGGTTCGCGGCGGAACCGGCGAAGCCAAGTGCGGTGGTAATTATGCCAGCGGTCTGGCGGCTCAGCAGAAGGTTAATGAGATGGGCTTTGAACAGATCTTATGGCTCGACGGCGAAGAAAGAAAATACATCGAAGAAGTGGGAACCAGCAATGTGTTCTTTTTAATTGACGGTGTGTTTGTGACCCCATCGTTGGAAGGAACCATTTTAAATGGGATCACCCGAAAAAGCGTTATCGATTTATTGAAATACTGGGGAGAAACGGTCGAAGAGCGTCGCATTACCATTGATGAGCTAACAGAGGCCTATGATCAGGGGAAAATCAAGGAAGCCTTTGCAACCGGTACAGCCGCCGTTATTTCGCCGATTGGGACGCTAGGGTGGCAAGAACGGGAAATGACATTTAACGCGGGTAAAATAGGCGATTATTCAAAAAAAATATATGATACCCTGTACGGCGTTCAGACTGGTAGCTTGGAAGATCCGCTTAACTGGATTGTAAAAATATAAAATAAAAAAACTTTTTAAAACTACTTGACAATATCGTCTTTCACTGGTAATATTAGTCTTGCATTTTGAATTACGAGAGGTACCGAAGTGGTCATAACGGGGCGGTCTTGAAAACCGTTAGGGTGCAAGCCCACGTGGGTTCGAATCCCACCCTCTCGGCCATCAAATGCCAGAGAATTGAATAAACAATTTTGCATTATTACCTTTGGAGAAGTACTCAAGTGGCTATAAGAGGTGCCCCTGCTAAGGGTATAGGCCGTTAACGCGGTGCGTGGGTTCAAATCCCACCTTCTCCGCCATTTAAAAATTAATAAAAACGTGATAAGACAGCCATCTGATGGTTGTTTTTTTATGCCCAGAAATGGGTTTGACCCCTAAATTGACCCCTTAGGGATTTTTTTGACCCCTAAAGGCTATTAATCAAGGCCTCCATTTTATCAGAGCTTTCCTTCCTCATCGCATCGGTAACATGGGCGTAGGTGTCCATGGTGAATGATGCAGAGTGGTGTCCCAGATTCTCCTGGACGGTCTTAATATCATCCCCGGCCTGAAGTGATAAGACAGCGAAAGCATGACGCAAATCATGAAACCGCAATTCAGGGTAGCCGATCCCGGCCACAACTTTTTTATAGTGCTTCAGTAATGTGGGATGTTTGATATACTCCCCGATCTCATTGGTGAAGACAAAGTTTTCATCATTCTCCCATGCCGAACCAGCCCGCAGTCTATTTTCCGCCTGTTTTATCTTCTCAACCTTCAAAGTATCCATAACCAATTTTGCCGGTCTAATAAGCCGTGTCTTGCCATTTTTTAGGGTAGCCCATTGATAAGAACCGATTAAGCGCTGGTACTGACGGTATACATTAATAGTACCGGTTTCAAAATTGATACAGTCCCAGGTCAATCCGATAATTTCCGATTGCCGTAACCCGGTGAAGATATCCACAATAAAGATGTTTTCAAACTGATGGCCCTTTATGGCTTCCAGAAATACCGGTACAATGGTTTTATCCATGGGGGTTACTTGAGCCTTAACTAGCCTTGGTAATTTGCAGAAATCAGCCGGGTTTGTTTTGATATAACCCAACCTTGTGGCCTGTTCAAGACATTTGTGCAGCACCCCATGAATGTTCTTAATGGTTTTGGCTGAATAATCATCATTTAATCCATTGTAAAATTTCTGAATATGATGCGGAGCCAGAACCGATATTTTGATTTTACCCAGGGTGGGGGTGATGTGGTTATCAATGTGGCTATTATATGACCTCAATGTGAGGGGCTTCAGATTCAGGGTATAATCTTTAACCCAGATCTTTAACCAGTCTTCAGTGGTCAATTTGGACGGTTCTTTATACTCACCGTTATCAATGGCCGCAGTGATGGTGTTCATTTTCTTCCTGACTTCCTGTTGTGTGGAGCCGTAGATCGATTTTCTGATTGCCTTGCCGGTGGCCGGATTAGTGCCGATGGTCGCCCGGGCTTCCCAGCGACCATCGGGCCGCTGTCGGATCGTTCCGGATCCGTGAGCGTTACGGGTATTCTTTTTATTTGCCATGGGGTTGCCTCCTTGTTTTCGTGGAAAGGAAGTGGTAAAATAAAAGTACGATAACACAACCTTTCAATATCTTCTCAAAGTCCCTTGATTTAGCCGATCAGGGGGCTTTTTGTTTTGGGTATAATGGTTGATTAGTGGTCATATGCAGATCCTCCTAAATCAAAGAAATGTTGGATTATCATCGAGTATTGGATATACCGGGAGTGTTCCATCGAAACGCTTTATTATTCCTTGCATTAAATCATCGTACATATTTTTATCAATCGTTCCATCTTTTAATAATACTTTTGCTTTCTTCCATGCCTCTGCAAATTCGATTACGACCACATTCCAAAATTTCAATGAAACTGAATTATTATATGATTTTCCAGACTCATCAATAGAATAAAATTCAATGTCGCAATTTACCTTTTCGCTTATATCAATTAGTTTTTGAAATAAATCAGAATATAGTTTCATTTCGGTAGGTTTTTCCTCATAGGGTAAGCCACACAGCCAATCAAGGGAGACGTGATAATTTTCAGATATTTTCTTCGCAACTATGAGAGAGGGGTTTTTTGTGTTGTTTTCGTATGCTGATAAAGCTGAAGCAGTTAAGCCTATTTTTTCAGCAAAATCTTTCTGAGTTAAATTTAATTCATTCCGAAGTTGACGGACACGCTGGGAAAATATTAATAAATCTTCATTATCCATGATTTGACCTCTTATTCTTCAATTTGTGACATCATACCACTATTGAACAATATATTCAATACTTCAATAATAAAAACAACTATAATAAATATATATTGCATATAGTTGACAATTATGTATAATAGTTGTATTATGACACTAAAGAAATAAATTTGATCATTTAATGAGTTAGGAGGAGAAAACTTTGAAAATCAACAAAATAAAACTGGAAATTGCCATGAGTGAAAAATACCTAAACTTTATGAAGCTGTCTAAAGTTTCTGGAGTTTCAAGAACAACGTTATCTTATATCAATAACGGCAAGTCTTGTAGGCCAGATGTGGCCGGAAAAATCGCCAAAGCTTTAGAAGTTGCGGTAGAGGATCTAATTGATAAGGAGGCCTAGCCATGAAATATGATCTGTGCTGCAAAGAAATGTTTGAAATACTGGTAGCCCTGGTTGTGGATAGTCCCTACCATGGGGATCAAGAACAAGACTTGTTGAATTTTATTTCAGAATTGGAAGAGGCAGAGAACCATAAATCATCAGTTTTTGGGGCTTTATCCCCTCTTCTGGAAGATAAATAATAGTATTCCGGGGTTTGACCCGGCACTGTTGGAACGAGAAAATAATTTGAAAGGGTGTGAAAAAATGGAAAAGCGTATTTATACCGTTGCTGATGTGGCAGAGGTATTGCAGATATCAAAGCCGAAAGCCTATGAGCTGGCTCACCGGGCAGATTTTCCCAAAATCATGATAGGCCGGGCCATTAGAATTCCCATTGAATCTTTTAATGTTTGGCTGGAACGAGAATCGAGAGGCGACTATGGCAGAATCGAAAGTTAAAAAATACTACTGGATAAAGCTGAAAGAAGGTTTTTTCAGAGAACGGGAAATTAAGAAGATGCTCAAACTGGATAATGGCTTAGCCTGTTTGTGTGTTTATCAAAGACTAATGTTGTTGGCCATGAATAGCGAAGGGTATCTGGCATACGAAGGTACAGAAGAAAGTATGTTTGAACAGCTGGCTCTTGAACTGGACGAAGACCCGGACTTAATCAAAGAAACCATTGATTTCTGCATTAAAAACGAGCTATTAACAATTGATGGTGATTTGTATTTTTTGACCAGGGCACCTGAGCTCATTGGTAGTGAAACTGACAGCGCTGAAAGAGTGAGGAAACACAGGAAAATTAAGAAAGCGTTACAATGTAACACAACAGTAACAGACGGTAACGAGAGTGAAACGGACGAGTTACTGCCTGAAACAAACAGTAACACAGAGAAAGAGAAAGACTTAGATTCAGACTTAAATAAAGATTCAGATACAGATTTAAATAAAGAGCGAGAGCGAGACTTAGACTTAGATTCAGACTTAAATATAAATCTACAGGCACAACAATTAGAAAAAATACGCCTGGCCAAAATTGCAGAACTCAATAAATACAACAAGCCTGAAAAAGGATTAGTCCCTTTAGTCCCTGAGTCGGCTCCGCCTCCTCCGCCCCCTCCATCTGAAAAAAATGATATTTCATTAAGTGATGAAGATATTAAGTATTTCATTCATTCATGGAATAATTTAGGTGTATCAGAACCCCTAAAGGAAATTACCTTTAAACAAATACAAAAGCTGGATGAGAATGTAAAACAATTTGGCGATGGAAGGGATCCTGTCGATACGATCGGCAATTTATTTGATAGCATTACTGACAGTAGCTATTTACTGGGAGAAACAGAACCTAAATTTAATTTAATGCTCAACTGGGTGCTGGTATCTGAAAATTGGGGAAAGATTATTATCGGTGATTATTGTAATTGGGAGGAATCAACATGTTAAAACTCATTGAAGGAATTAAAAAAGAACGGCCTACGGTGGATTATGAACGAAAATACCTTGATGGTATGGTCAGAGCCATAAAGGCCAAGCAGCAGGCTCCGGATGATAAGACCATCACGAAGAGGATCATTTTCTACACCGTGAAATATTTGTCCATTATCAATATTAAGGGCATGAGCCGGGAAAGTCTGGAGGGCATACTGGTTTTCGATCAGATGCTTTTGAACCAGATCTGTGAATTAACCCCGGCCGAATTGCTGACGATCTTTCCGGTCACAAAGTCCTATGATGGGGAAAAATACCAGTGCAAGGACTATTTCAGCACCATGGAGGCATTACAGGCCCACGGGTTACATGAGCCGATCCGGTCACCGGAAACGGCCTCTGCCCTCTTATGGGACTATATGAATTACAACGTTATGATGTATCAGGTGCATTGTATGAGTGTGGTCAGCGAGATCCACACCATGGACACCGGCAAAGGGTTAATGGAGCAATTCTTTGAAGATCAGGGGGTTAAGGTTGGCACCTTCAGGAAATATGAAAATGACAATGGCCAAACCTTCATGATTGGTGACGATGGCCGATCATTTCCGGTGAAAAAGCCAGTGCCACGGCATTTAAAATTAGTGAATTAAGGGGGTGTCCATGAATCTATACCGATATACTGACACCGAATTAAAGGCGCTGCTTAAGACCATGGTGATCTTGTGTGATACTAGGGAGCAGGCAAACGACCACATCACAGGCTATTTAAAAAAGAAAGAGGTGCCTTACCAGTCTAAGGCCCTGAGTTTCGGGGATTATTCCGCTATGATCCCGGCCAACGCTGAGATGGGCATCATGAGAGACCTCTTCTTTGACCAGACGGTGGTTATTGAGCGCAAGGGATCCCTGGAAGAACTGTCCGGGAATCTCACCAACGGCCGGGAGCGGTTCAAAGATGAGTTGACCCGGGCATCAAAGGCAGAGTTTCACCTGATGATTGAGGGCAAAAGCTTCAGCGACATCATTAATCACCGGTATACCACCCAATTCAATGAAAAGGCTTATATGGCTTCCCTTTTGTCTTTGCAGAGTGAACACGGCTTTAATTTGGCCTTTATTGATCGGAATGACGCCGGTTTATATATCTACTCGTTTTTATACTACCATGTCAGAAATAAATTTTTAAAGGGGTGACACCGTGAAAAAATATGGTTTTATGTTTGAAGATCCGGAATGTGGGTTTGATGTACCACTGATTATTTACATTTACGCAGATAACTTTAAAGAGGCCTGTAAAAAGGCCTATAATACACAAGTTTTGACAGACATCGGGGAGCGGTAATTTGAGCCATTTACAGGAAAATAAAGCGGTACCGATGAAAGGGCTTATGTTATCTCAAGTGCCGACATTAAAGCTGATTTTGGGGGCCTGTGCTGTTAAAAAATGTAATGCCAAAGTGACCGCCATCGTAAGTTTTGACAGCACGATGGCAAGCCGCTGCTGTGGAATAAGTGGCAATGCCGATCTGAAAGACTTATACCTGTGCGAAAAGCATTTTCAGGAAGTTAAGGCAATGGCCATGGTAAATGATCTGAATTTTGAAGAGGAGTAATTGATTATGATTAAAGAGCGAAATGATTTATTGGCAGAGATAGCAAACGTGGTTGATATCGCACACTCTCACTTACATGTGCGAAGAAATGAACTTGAAAAAAAGGTTGATGTGTCGAAAATAGCCCAAGCATATGCAGACGGCAAAGAACCTGATGAGGAATCAGCGTTATATATGGATCTAGAGCTTGCTGATGGGCTTTTAGGTGATGCAATGGCCATAATTGGGCAGTTGCGGGAAATGGCGGTGCCCAAAATTGGGCCGATCCAGTGAGGCCGGTGACCTCTCCTTATAGGCAATAAAAAGGACTCATCAAAATTGACGAGCCCTCTTCTGGAATATTATGAATGCATTGAAATCATTTTACCATAAGGGGGCTTAAATGGCAAAGTCAAACATTGCAATTGGTGTGGATCCGGGGAACATCTGGAAGCACTCGATCTTATCCGGGTACCGGTACCAGCTGGACAAACAGGAAGCGGCAACAGACAAATACTTAAAAGCCTTTGAACGGGCGGCCATGACTAAATCTTATATAAGGCCTGATAAAGTCCAGGGCGGCGATAAAAGGGATCTATATGACCGGCTTAATGATCTGGAGCCTTTAAGGGTAAAAGCTGATGCAGAGGTCAGGGAATCAGTCAGAATCAGGACTGAGACCATAAAAATGATAGATAGTGTAAAGCCTGTAAAATATCGACTATTGCTAAACTTGCTTTATCTTAACGGCATGGACTATAAAGAGGCTGGCAATAAAATAGGCATCGGCCGGGGTGAAAAAATGGGGGCATTGCACAACCAGGCGTTGGAGCTTGTGGCAATAGACCGCTGATGTACACCATTTAATCCTAATGGCCATAATAAAAGGGCTTAACAAAACTTAACATTCAAGAATAATATGCTTAGAAATGCTGAGATTCAAATGATATTAGACATGTTGACAAATGTTGACCTTACAGCTGATAAAGGCCTGCAAAATGCTAACAAATGCTAACGTTGAAAATCATACATGAAATCTTTATGCTAAGAAATGCTAAGGTTCAAATGAGCTTAGAGGTGTTAACTAATGTTAACCTTGAAATCTATGTAGGAACCTGTCAAAACCTGTAATTCGAAAAGAAAATGTTAAGAAATGTTAAGGTTCGGATCTCTAAGAAAAACTCACCCTTTGAATTGCATCCGGACAAATCGGACACCCTAAAAAGGATGTGTATATAAAAAATATCTTCAAAAACAAACAAACAACTGGAGAGGCGAAAACATGAAAAATAAAGGCGGTGCGCCACTGGAAAATAAAAACGCTGCTGGTCATGGTGCACCCTATGGCAATAAGAATGCACTCAATCACGGCGCACCCACTGGAAATAGCAACGCATTAAAAACGGGCGTTCATGAGCACATTGACCCCGAAACATTGCCAAACGATGAAAAGCACCTCTTCAATAATTTGGTTAAGCTCTATCAGGATCAGGAACCGGCAGAGGCCGTTTTTAAGTATATCAGGGCCATGTGCGCAAGGAAAATAACCCGGATAAATCCCGATGGTACAGCAACGGTTTTCCCAATTCCATATGATACGATGCTATATTATTGTTTTAATGGTCAATTAGCCAGGATACACCTCTTATTATACGAACGGTATCCGTGGGTTTTTATGGCACCTGAAGAGGATATTTAGAGACTTTAAAGGCCCTAAAAAGGGTTACCTTTGGCAAAACGACGAATAGCCCTACAATACAGGTTTTATAATGGCCTATACTCCAATGATTTGCGGAGTACTCCAATGGTAACGTTACTATTGAAAAAAGCGAACGTTCGCAACGTTGCAACTTTTTTAGTGAACGTTCGGAATGTTTTAAGGTGGGAATATGACTAAAGATGTTATCGAAAAAGTAATTTGTTCAGTCTTCGAAAATCCTGATTTAACGGACAAACAGAGGGATTTCTGCTTGCATTACATATGCTGCTTTAATGCAACCAAGAGTTATCAGAAGGCTTATGGTTGCAACTATGCCCAGGCCAACGCCCATGGTGCCCGGTTGTTAATAAATGGTAGTATAAAAAGTGAAATTCAGAAGCTTATGCAGATAAGATCAGAATGCTTGTTAATTGGGCCAGAGGATATATTTCAGCTATTCATGGAGATTGCTTTTGCTGATATATCGGATATCGTGTCCTTCAATGGTGATGGTGTGTATCTCAGGAACTCTGAAGAGGTTGACGGTCGTTTAATATCTGAGATGGCCTTAACGGATAATGGGATAAAGGTAAAGCTTCTCGACCGCATGAAAGCCCTCCAGTGGCTATCGGATCACATGGATCTGGCCACATTAGAGCAGAGGATCAGGATTGATAAATTAAATGCAGAGATCGACGGCAAAAACATAGAGTCTGAACTATTTGAAAATGACGGGTTCATTGAGGCATTGGGGTTGAATGATGGCAAATGATGGCAAATGATGGCATCCAGCTTTATATAGGCTGGCCAACCATCCGGAAAATCGGACAGTTGGACTTTACCCGAAAAAACGGAAAAAGACTTTTGCGCAAAAATGAGCGAAAGTACCGTGGAGGTACCGCAGGTGATTGGTACCCGAAAAAACGGGAGCCAATACTTTATTCCAATTGTGGAAGAAACACCGGCTGAAAATTAAGCCGATCTGATAACCCTTGAAAATTCAGGGATTAATTTGAACCAGCGAAAATCCGGGGGTTAAAACATCAGCGGAAAATACCGCCGATCTGACTACTGAAAATTCAGGAGCCAATAGCGTCGAAATTTCGACGAAAGGTCAGCCTCCAAATCTGGGTAATAATGGGTGCCCTCAAAATTGAGGAGAGGTCACAACTCAAATCTGAGCCGTGACCTCTCCAATACTTGAGACATTGAGCCAAAACCAGGACACGGATGTTTTGCCAGCTCCACGGCATACCGCTATTTGATATCATCCAAACCGGATGACATCAGGGCCGAATTTTCGGCTATGACATGATGATACCCACCGTCGAAAATTCGACACTGTTATTGCCACAAAATAACCCTCTGACAGCCTCATAGAGCCGTTTTTATTGGGCGGCGCTTATGTTTGTACTTGTGGAGTTATTGGAGGTGTACGGCAAAGCGCCGTATACCCCGGTGGGTGGTAAAATGCAGTATACCCCGGATCAGGGCACACCATCAGTAAGAGCCAGTGGGTAGCAAAACACGACACACCCCGGATTAAGGCACACCAATTATAAAAAATGGCCTGGTACAGGTTATACCGTACCTGAAGATGTCCGCAATTTTGGGGAGAGGTATCCGTAAGTTATGGATACCCTACAGGCATTACCAATTTAGTCATACCTTCAGGGACGGCGATCTCGCACCGATACGAATGACGGTAGCAAATCGTTTGCCGGTTGTTTGCAGATGCGGGAGCCGGTGCCAGATGTGGGATGATTCCCTCATATCTCGCTCCGCAATTTTGCCGAGCGAAACCGGCTGCCGGTAAAGCCGACATCTGAAGCCTGATGTCCTTTAAGCGGACACCTGAATCGTCGGGATCACCGACTTTAGAAACCGGATGTCAAAATCATTGACAGCTGAATTGTCAAGATTATTGACTTTACAGGCTTAAGCCGGCTATGCAGATCATGCATAGCCGAAAAGTGCATAGTGTGCATTTTAGAACAGCACCCCCACGGTGGACAATTTTGACCATCGTCTTTTACTCAAATTTGAGCAAATAAAAAAGCCAGGGCGCTGGCTCGGGCTTTAATGGTTGGCTTATAAGGGTTTGAGGTTATGCGATATGGAGCTTTTCCATGAGTGCGTCCTGGAGCACCTGGGAGAAGTTGACATTCTTTTCAAGTGCAGCATCATTTAACCATGAAGGAATAGTAAGTGTTTTCTTAACCGCTCTGGATTCAGTTCTTTTTTTATAGGCAGCCATATCAAATTCAATCACTACTAAAAACTGTCCCTCTTCCAGCTTAATATCTTGTGGGTTAGAAGCCTGTGGAATCGGTTCTTTCTTATCCTCCATATAGGACAAAACAAGACCCAATGCCTCAAAGGCCATTTCATAAGATTGATCTATGGTATCTCCACAGGTATTACAGCCGGGAAGGTCTGGAAAGAACACGGAAAAACCGCCATCCTCTTCAGGAATAAAAACCGCTGGATAAAACAATTTCTTCATGGGTATTCCCTCCTTTATGGGTTCGGGCTATTTCAGCCCGGCATCTTTTAATATTTGCTGTTCAGTGCCTTTTTTAAGGTCTTTTGAGTGATAAGGTACGGTGGTTCTTTTCCCGGTATCCGGATTCACAAAGAATTTGTGAGAGCCGTTTTGGCGTTCCTCAATAAATCCATTTTCTTTTAGGAGCTTTATCATCTGTTTTGGTGTCATTGGCATTGGCTTAACCCCACTTCCTTATCATGATTAATTATAACACGTGTTAATACGTGCGTCAATTGGTATATTGCCTGAATGTGATAATTATTTTCATTATTCCATTTATTTGATCAAAAATACAGGGTGTTGAGAATCCCATAAACAGGACGTTTGCGAATTAATTTCATTTATTACATTAATTTCATGGGTTTCTAACATTTAGAACATATATAACAGGGGTTACATATTAATTTACGGCATTTACGACATTTACGACACGATCCAGAAAATAAAAAAGAAGAGGTCTTTGATTGATCCTCTTCTTACAGGCCTATAGAGTACAGCCTGATTTTCGGCTCTATTGGGGTTCTGGCTCCTCTTCCAGGTATTCCATGATGTCGCCGGGCTGGCATTGCAGGGCCTTGCAGAGCTTTGCTATAGTGTCCGTGCTTATAATGTCCCCTTTTGTTAATTTTGCTAAAGTTGGTGAAGAAATCCCAGCAATTTCTAATAGATCAGTTTTTTTCATTTCTTTCCGGTTGAGCATATCAAATAACTTATAGTATTTTATTGGCATAATAACACCTCCTAAATACATTATAACTCATATTAAATTTATATCAACTTATTTTTATTAACGATAGCTAATATTTATGTTGACTTTATCATTAATCAATGCTAATATTATATTAACGAAAGTTAACTTATATCATTCATAGCTAATTAATGAAGGGAGCCACCACCATGTATAACCTATCAGAAATCGCAAGAACCGCCAACAAACTGGCCACCACCGGATTAACCAAAAGCCAGGCATTTAAAAAAGCTTGGGAGCTGGCCAAAGGTAAAACCCTTGTTGTTAAAGGCGTCACCCAGGGGAAACGGCAAACAGCCATAAACCACATGCAACAGTATGACCCTTCCGAAGTAACCATCAGCTTGGAAAGAAACACTCGAAATTACTTTGAATCAGACACCGTTGAAGTAGTGGCCACGATCCGCGGTAATTCCTACTGTGTGGGCTATCTGGCATCTTCGGTTGCTGAATGGTTATCAAAGGTCATGGACTTTGGAACAGCCCTAAAAGGTGCTTTAAAACAGATCGTCGGCGGCAACGGTTTATATTATGGGTTGCGGATCAACGCACAGATTGCATAGCCTGTATAGGCAGGAAAGGAGCTTGTACCCATGAGGACGCAGTACACAGAGTTACTACTGGTAAAAGAGGCCGTACAGATGGCTCAAAACACGCTGTTGAGTATCGATAACCCCGCTGATGAGGTTTTATCAGCCCTTGATTTTCTGGGTGATATCTTATGTGGCCTTGACAGTGAACAGCTATTGGGGAGTTACAGAATGCTTGAAAGGGGTGGTAATCGATGCAAAAGCTTACCAATGCAACAGACCATACCTGTTACCGGCTGCTTTACCTGGATGGCATGACCCGGACAGCCAAAGCCATGGCGGCCGGATCCGATCATAAGAGCCGGTGCTTATTGTTATTCTATGCGGTAAAGTATTTTGAGGCCGTCAAGGTTGAGGGCATCACCCCGGAAGAGGTGGAGCAGCTGCAGGGGTTCAGAAAATTACTGTCTGATGTCCTGATAGGGACGATAAAACAGGCAGATTTGATAAGGGTATATCCACCATCTTTACAGGCCATTGAAAGGGCCGCCGGTCATAAACAGATTTGTAGCAGAAATTAAAAGAAAGCGAGAATTTAAGGCGTGACAAAAGAAGAAAAAGTATTTAAAATATTGCAGCAATATGCTAAACAATCGCTGGTTGATTTTGCATGGGCCAGAGATAGCGACCTGGGTATTTATCTTGTGAATAGCGAATCTTGTTCGAGTATATATCTTGGGGAATTATTAAAAAATGACCTCAAGCAAGCCTCAAAAGTATTGTCCCATGAATTAGGGCATCATTATTTACATCGAAATAAAATAGATATGAAGAAATACAGCCGTGAGAGTGAACAAAGAGACGAAAATTATTCCAAACTTATTGAGACTGAAGCTGATGCATTTGGCGCCGGTCTTAGAGCTGCAATACGTCTTGAATGGTGTTATTTGCAGTGAGGGTAGACCTCTTCCCAGAATAAATAATTTAACCCTGGAGGTATTGAATTTGAATTTAACGGTGAATGACATCCCAGATATTGAACCAGAACACATTGAAACATTTAAAGCGCTGGCTGAATACGCTGACTTATTAATCAAATATGACAATAAAACCATTTTAAAAGAAAAAAACAGACTGCTAAAAAAGTACCCTGAGTTAGACAATGATAGCTTTCATAGATTTTTCGACACTGTTTTACAGGCCACTTGATGAGTGGTCTTTTTTTATGCCCCTAGGGGGTGATTCTGGATAATAACAGGGGGTTTAGCTTGTATGATTATGTGTGGAGAATTACCGGCTTTAAATGGGCCTGTATGGGCTTAGAATTATAAAGCCGTGGGAAGAGGAAATAATAAAAAGGGGTCATTAAATTTGACCCCTAAACTTACCCCTTAGGCAATTTTAAAATAAGTTGTCAAAGCATACGGGGTTGTACGAAAAAGGCTATATGATGGGATTCTATATTATTGAGTTATTAACGGTTTTATCCCGTTTTTTAGCATCGTAATAATTCAAATCCCACCTTCTCCGCCACCATGAACTACGCATCAAATATGATGTTAGATAGAACCTGTTACGTAAAGTAGCAGGTTTTTTTTCGCATATGATATACTGATCAGATAATAATGTTCTATTTCAAATTATTAAACTGAATCACAGATAAGTCAAATGAAATGTATTAATCATGCATTTTATTTGACTTATCTGTGGCAAACTATGGTAAATTAAAAGAAAAACACAATGGAGAACGATAATGAAACGTAAATTTGAAGATGTTTTAATATCCTGGAAAAATAAGCATTCCCGTAAGCCGGCACTAATCTATGGCGCTCGTTAAATTGGGAAAACCACCAGTATCAAATATTTTGGCGAAAAACATTTTCAGAACACGATTTATATCAATTTTGAATTGAACAGGGAATTAGCCGAAGATTTCCAGGGAAATATTTCTCCAGACTTTTTAATTCATCGTTTTGAGGTTTATTTTGGTGAGAAAATTAATAAGGAGGCAACCTTAATTGTCTTTGACGAAATTCAGGCCTGTGAGCGTGCCTTGACAAGCTTGAAATATTTCTGTGAAGATGCCCCAGAATATTACGTCATCGGTGCGGGCAGTTTACTTGGCGTGGCAATAAAACGTGAAGATGTCAGTTTTCCGGTGGGGAAAGTTAATCAAATTCATATGGGGTTACGATGGATTTTGAAGAATTCCTGTGGGCGAAGAATCAGGAAATGCTGGCAGATGAAATAAGGGAGTATTATGAAAAACGTGAGCCGCTGGATCCGGCTTTGCACAAAAAGGCAATGAGCCTTTATCGTGAATATTTGATTGTCGGTGGCATGCCCGAAGCAGTAAAAGAATATTCAGAAAACAACAGCTTGCTTGAGGTAGCAGAAATCCAGGGAGCGATCATCAATGCTTATGTTGCAGATATGGCCAAGTATGCAACGCCTGGCGAGACCACGAAAATCATGGCCTGTTTTGATAGCCTGCCGGCGCAGTTGGCCAAAGATAATAAAAAATTTCAATATAAAGTAATTGCCAAAGGTGGCCGTGCTTCATTATTTGGCGTCTCAATTGACTGGCTTTTGGCAGCGGGAATCGTCCTAAAATGCGAGCGGGTCGAACAAGGTCAACATCCATTGGCTATTTTTAAAGATATGGCTTCATTTAAACTCTATATGGGTGATGTTCGACTGTTGTCGCACCGGGCTGGCGTCAATCAGTATGACATGATTAAAGGGAATGATCATGTTTTTATCGGGGTACTCACTTAAAAAATATGAACGACATTATTTTTAAATCCAGTGGGTATGAGCATTATTTAGACACTTGCTGTAAGCCAAAACATAAGAGAGGTAAGAAAGTCATGATGGTATTAGGAATTATTCTCGTAGTGATTACTGCGGGGATGTTGATGGGCACTGTTTTACAGACCACATATTTTAAGAAAAAAAAGGCGCAAATAGAACCTTATGGTCAGATGGTCGATGTTTATGATGGGCAAATGCATGTCTACAAAATGGGAAGTGGCAAAGAAACAATCGTTTTGCTTCCCGGCATGGGAATTGGGCTTCCGTCGGCAGATTTTGGCCCACTGATGCGTCGGCTCAGTGAAAAGCATACAGTCGTCTGCATTGAGTATTTCGGTGTCGGATTCAGTTGTCAAACAGAGAGAGCAAGAACTTCTGAAAACTATCTGGATGAAATTCGCACAGCACTGAAAAGTGCCGGAGTAGCAGCACCTTATATTTTAATGCCCCACTCTATATCGAGCGTCTACAGCGAATACTATGCTTCGAAATATCCCGATGAAGTACAAGCCATCATATCTCTGGACGGAACATCTACGGCTTATATTGGTGACGATATGCCTGCTTTTGTTCAGTCATTACTGGGGATCGCTAAATTTCAGCAAGCCATCGGATTGACTTCAATTGTTGCGCCGATAGCCACCAATAAAGACAAGCTGTGTGCGATTGGTTATACAGAAAAAGAAATAAGTGATCTGCTTTATTACGCCGGATTTTCTATCAATAATAACACTTTGGATCAGATCGCAAGTACAACAGACTATATAAAAGATGCGAACAAGCTGACTTATCCGGGAATTGTGCGATACTTCAAGATCATTTCCAAAAAAACATATGAAACCAGGAACAGCCAAATTAAGATAACACCGCAAGAATATCAAGAGCAGCATCTTGCCCGCATTGGTGATCAGGCAAAATATGAGATTCTGGAGGGAACCCATTTTATATACATTCACAATGTTAATCGAATTTCAGAAATCACAGATGCGTTTTTATCCGAACGAAATCTTCAACCATGATGGATAAAAACTATGGGTCGAAATCAAAATTCATGTTACTATTTTAGTAGAAAAATCTTACGATAGGGGAACCCTAAAATAATATGGTTAAAATCAAAGATATATTAATGGGTATCATTCCCTATGGCTTGCTTTTATTAATAAATTACTATGCTCTGCCATTGATTATTCGAGATACTGGTACGGCAATGTTGGTGCTCTTGGTTCTGGTTCCGTTAACTAGCTTCGTATGTTCGATGGTTTATGGCGTAAAGCGTGGCTTCCATTTCTTATATGTAGGAATCGCTACTTTATTGTTTATACCATCGATCTTCATTTTTTATAATTCGAGTGCTTGGGTTTATGTCCTGTTTTATGGTGTCGTGGCGCTTGCAGGAAATAGCATTGGTCACATTATTTACAGAAAACGAAATAAGTAACAATAGAAATAGTAAGAGCGGTCGTGTTTATGAGAACAACAGTTGCTTTCGTGTCTAATCGTTACAACCGTGTGCAAATGAATGCGGTATCGTTTAAAATTGTCAGCGTAAATTGCATCACTTTTAGAACGGCAGTAGATTCAGTATGTGGTTCCGGTTCCGATGTCTTCAAAGAATTATTCAAATAATTTAGCTGAGCGTATACTTTGTTGAGTTATTTTTTTATGAAAAAATGATTAATTGACATCAAGAATATGAAAATAGAATAATTAAATTGAAAATTATTGCGGCAAGAAGTATAATCCAAAGTAGAAGAATAACGAAGAAATGAGATAATTTCGGCTAAGGTCAGTTTAATAAGTACAAGAGTGGGAAGTACTGTATGGTCGAATTTCATATAGCTGAAAGACTGAGTTTAAGAAATCAAATGTAAAGGGGCGGAGGGGGCGTTACATATTTAAATTTTTTAATGCATAAACAGGGGTGCATAATCAGAATTAATTTTTATTCGAATTATTGAGTTAAGTATGACCTACTCCGCCACCATGAACTACGCATCAAAATTGATGTTGGATAGAACCTATTACTGTTACGTAAAGTAGCAGGTTTTTGTTTTGCGTACTTAAAGGGATAAAAGTGATGCCGTAATTATCCTTGAGAAGTTTTATTTACAACTTTATCAACAGCCTCAGCCCCAGGTTATAACGCGGTGGTTGACAAGATATAATCAGTTAAAGGGAAAGTTGGTGTGCCCATGAATCAAAAAAAAGTGTATGATTTTACAACTTATGAGAAGCAAATAAAAAAAGATATTCTCATAAGGCGATTTGCCGCTCTATTCATCGACTATATAATTCTCTGTGTTTATGCAGGGACTTTATTTTTGTTTTCGCCTATGATCGGTCCGCTCTTTCAAAAATCTGCAGACCAGTCTCAAATTTTAGGTTTGATTCTGTTGGTTATCCCTGTTTTTCTATATTTTTCAATCTTTGAAGCATCAAAACTAAAAGCAACACCTGGGAAAATGTTATTTCATGTTAAAGTTGTTAAAATTGACGAAGCAACATTCAGTTATAAAAATTCATTTTTTCGTTCCTTTGTGAAGTTGCTTCCATGGGAAATTGCACACTTCGCGCTTTGGCAAATCATTTTTTCGACTGGAGACTTCTTATTTTTTGCTGAGTTTCTCCTTGTCATGACCAATATTTTATTAGTGATTTATATGGGTTTCCCATTTTTTAATCGAAGAGCTAGAGCCATACATGACATTGCCGCTCAAACCAAATTAGTGAAAAAATAAGTAGGCAGTTTTTACTAACCTCAGAACCGAGACTCTTTACCTGACACCAACTTATACGATCCTTGACCGCATTGTCCCATCGGCCTATACGATGATCATTGATGGCGATGTTTCGATGCGGCAAAGAAAGCGCAACATAAAATAATTCAAGCAATATGGGAGCCATTTAGGCACTGGCTCCCTCTTTCGGAGCAGTGGCTCCGTATAACGGATCATCTGGCTCTATTTCAGGAGATTGGGTGGCTCCGCCACCCCGTAATATCCACTCATCAAGATGGTAATTAAAAGTTGAAATACATCAAGGAGAAAACATGAGTAAATATGAAGTTTATAGGGTTAACATTACAGAAGCAGAGCGAGGTTGGGGGCAAAGAAAAGACGGACAAATACTAGGTATGACTTCAGAAAAAGTAATTGAGAGGTTCAGAAGTCTGAAACATCTCTAGTATTAAGCAAACCAAATTCTGAGGTTAGTAAAAACTGCCTACTTATTTTTTCACTAATTTGGTTTGAGCGGCAATGTCATGTATGGCTCTAGCTCTTCGATTAAAAAATGGGAAACCCATATAAATCACTAATAAAATAATTCAAGCAATATGGGAGCCATTTAGGCACTGGCTCCCTCTTTCGGAGCAGTGGCTCCGTATAACGGATCATCTGGCTCTATTTCAGGAGATTGGGTGGCGGAGCCACCCA